>JBAQZZ010000291.1:0-3017 GCA_049791475.1 Flavobacteriaceae bacterium
CTACTAGACTGTACAGCGCTCGATTAATACGTTTTGGAAATTTTATTGGACAGGCTTATGTTGTTAAAACTAGTTTAAGTGGCTTGCAAGATATCAGTTTTCTATCAGGTGCTATAGCAGCTGGTCCAGCCAATGAATACGATAGTTTAGTAGGCACTATTTTTCTTCCCCTTATCTATCAACTTTTTCCAAACCCTGATAGTGGCTTAATAGACAGTGATTTAGACGGAACACCAGATATTAATGATCCAGAACCTAATAATCCTAATGTTCCATAAATGAATTATGAAAACACTACGATTATATAACGTCATTTATTCATACAGACCTAAAAATGAGAGCTTTATATAAAAAATAATAACTTTAAACGCTACAACGCTTATTTAAAAAAACACTAATGGATTAAGAAATGACCTTGTTACCGAAAATTGGATGAGACAATAATTTGTTTCAAGTAGTCTTTAAAATACTTTCAGCACATATATTAAGTAATTAATCCCACAAGGTTTGATAACTTAAATGTTTCTCTTATATTTCGTGTTCAATGCAAGAGAACCGACAAAACCCATCTAAAAACCAAGGCTTTATAGAAGCGATACAGAATAATGATACACAAGTATTAAATAAGCTGTACGTCTCTAATTACCCTACAATTGAAATATTGGTTTTAAAAAACAGCGGTTCTAAGGATCAAGCAAAAGACATCTATCAAGACGCTTTTTTAGCAGTTTGGCAGAACATTAAACAAAACAAATTTGTACCCAAAAACGAAACCTCAATTAATGGTTACTTATACACTATAGCGAAGAACAAATGGATGGATGTTCTCCGTTCTCAAGGTTATAAAAAGACGATTATTGCTTCTAAATTGTACCATTTTGAAATAAAAGATGAAGAAAATAACGATATCGATGATGACATTTTAAAAGATAAACGATTAGAAGATGTAATGATAGCCTTTAAAAATTTAGGTGACGCATGCAAAAGTTTACTGCGTAAGTTTTATTTTGAAAAAAAGTCAATGTATCTAATTGCTGAAGAGTTAGCATTAGATGCTGCTTCTACAAGAAATAAAAAATACAGATGTATGCAAAAATTAAAAGAAATAGCCCTGAAAAAATAATTAATAACAATGGATCTAAATGATATTTCACAAGAAGAATTTGAAAGGATTGAAGCCTACCTTAATGGGCAGCTTTCAAACGACGACTTGACTATATTTGAAAAGAGACTCAAGAAAGAAAATAGTTTTAAGTCTAAAGTGAATGATATTAAAACAGTTTTAACGGGCCTGGAAGCTCAGGCTTTAAAAGAACAGTTAGATGTTTTTCATAAAGATATGGTGCAAACATCAAATGCGAATGTATCTACTGAAACCAAAGTACGTCATTTACATTGGAAAAAGATTGCTGTAGCCGCTGCACTTATTATTGCGGCTGGCAGCTTTTGGTTTATTAGTGGTAACACTAATGAGCGCCTTTACGCAAAATATTTTACACCTGATCCTGGTTTACCAACAACAATGAGTAGTACAAGAGATTATGATTTTAATAGAGCTATGGTATCCTATAAGCAAGGAAATTATGAGGATGCTATAAATGCCTGGAAAAATCAGCTTGCAACTAAGGTTAAAAATGATACTCTCAATTACTTCATTGGGTCTGCATTACTTGCAGATAAAAAAGACAAAGAGGCCATTAAATATTTAAATATTGTTACAAATATTAGCGAATCGCTGTTTAACAACGAAGCCTATTATTATCTCGGGTTAGCCTATTTGAAAGGTAATAATATTGAGCTTGCAAAAAAGAACTTTACAAAAAGTACTATAGACGATAGTAAAGCCCTACTCTCTGAACTTGCTGACTAAAATCAGTTCCAAAATGAAAACATATTATAGCTTTTTTAAAGCATTGATACTATTTATCTGTTTCGCATATAATAGTATATTAATTGCTCAAAATGAGTCCATAAAACTAAATGATAATCATTCCGCTTTAGCATACAAGGCAGCTGATAGTTTATATAACAATAGAAACTATGTTGACTCTGAAAAAAAATTGCATTCATTAATTAAGACAACTGACACAAAAAATCAAGCTGATATATTGTATAAGTCGTATAAATTACTCGGCTTAATTAACTCATCCTCTCAGAAACTAGACAGCTCAAGTTATTATTTCAAAACATCTTTAGAGTTTTTAGAACGTTCTTCAGAAACAGAATTAGAAAAAAAAAATATTTCGGGATTTACAAAAAACAATATTGCTCTAAATATGTTTAATACAGGAAAAACCGAGAAGTCTATTGAAACCCTTAATGATGCCATTTTTGAATTATATGAATTTATCTCTGAAACTAAGGACAAAGACAAAAAAAATTCCGCTACAAAAAAACGTTTAGCATGTATAGATAACCTTGCAGGATTTTACAGAGGTGTAGGGGAAAACCAACGAGCAATTGATTTACTCACTTATTCTTATGAGCAGAAACAAAAAATATTACCGAAAGATGACAGTGGCCTAGTCATCTCAAGACTTCTCCTCGGTCACATACATCTCATTGCAAGGAATTATAACCAAGCTGGAGCGTTTGTTGATAAGGGCATAGAGTATATCGATAAAATTCCTTTTGCAAAAAGTTATGCCTATCTCGTAAGGGCTTCCATTTACGAAAATATTGGAGATTTAGATAGCGCTAAGCGTTTTTACGAAATGTGCGAAGCTGTTTATAGAGAAAATTTTGATGGAAAATATTCTAGAGCATTTTTAGATGGTTTAGTTGAGATGTCTATTTTTTACACAAAATTAGATATGGATGAAAAAGCACTAAACTTAGCCAAAGAAGGTTATAATTATACTCATAAAGATACTTATCAAAACGATTTATTAAGTTTTTATCAAACCCAAAATCTTTCATTAATTTATTTTCTAATTGAAGACTATAAAAAATCATTAAAATATAGCAACGAAGCACTTTCATTTTTTGAAAACAGAAATTTAAATACAGTATTAGAT
>JBAQZZ010000292.1:0-1930 GCA_049791475.1 Flavobacteriaceae bacterium
GTTATAGAAACAGGATGTTTAAAAATTATAATTTTAAAAACTTATAAAATTTGATTATAAGTGTGCTGATTTATTAAGTCAATTTATAAGGGATAATTTTAAATAGTTTTATGATGCCTTTATACTAGTTATGGGAATAGATAATTAACTTTAAAACACTAGCGTCCGAAAGTTCGTATTTTAAAGTAGCCTGAGAATCCCGTATTTTGGGTTTGCAAACTTTAAATACATTTTATGGGACTCTTCAGGCGCACTAAAAATAATGATAAACTAGTTGTACGACAAATAATTGATTTGGTTCCAAGGTCGATTTTTAACAGGTGCGTAGATCAACATCAAAGTGATAATGGTTGTAGTAAGTACAAAACCTATGATCACTTTGTCGCGTTAAGTTTCGGACAGCTGAATAAAAGCTACACTTTAGGCGATATATCCGCTAATATTGGGGTTTGTGAGAAGATTATAGAAGATTTGGGTTTAAAGCAAAGCCCAGCTAAATCAACGATGAGCGATGGTAATAAAAAACGTTCCTATAAAGTCTTTGAAACCCTGTATCACAGGCTATTAAGCTACTATGGTAATATTCTTATTAAGCAACACAAATCGCACATAATACACGAGATTAAAGGAAGAACTGTAAAACTTATCGACAGCACCACTGTTAGTCTATGTCTTGCGATGTTTGACTGGGCAAAATTTCGGACAGCAAAAGGAGGATTAAAAATACACACTTCATTTGACTGTGATTTAATGCTTCCAGACATCATAAATATCACACCAGCAAAGAAGCACGACCGTTATGGGCTAGCGCAATTAGTCTTTCCAAAATCAACGATCATCGTAGAAGATAGAGGTTATTTTGACTTTGGTTTAATAAAAAGTAGAGTGGCTGCTGAAAATATATTTGTAACACGAATTAAATCAAACACCATATACAGTAGTATTTATGAGATAGATACGCCTGATTTAAAAGATCAAGATATTTTAAGAGACGAACTTATATATCTAGATAGTAAGGCCGCACAAACCGCTGGAATAGATAAAATACCTTTTAGGCTAGTGCATGTATATAAAGAAGATGAGAACAAAGTCATTGAGATTATAACCAACGAACTTCAATGGGAAGCAAGAACAATAGCTGATCTTTATAAAAAAAGATGGGACATTGAGCTGTTCTTTAAGTCCTTGAAACAAAATCTACAGATAAAAACGTTTTTGGGCACATCGGAAAATGCGGTAAAGTCACAAATCTATATAGCTTTGATTAACTATATGCTACTGGAGCTGATCAGAAGAACAATAAACTCCCAAAACGATGCCTTTTCAACCTTAGTAGAGAAGATAAGAACGTGTCTATATTTTTACCTCAGCTTAGATTATGTATGTAACCAGATCAACCAAAAGTCAAAAAAAGTGAGCAATAAAAGCACTGAAATCAATTTTAAAGTAGACTTATTTTCTGGATAATTGAAAACCAACCCACTGAAATCAATACATTGAAGAACAAAATCACTCTTATTGAAAAAGTTTCGGACGCTAGTGATATTAGATATTAGAAAAATAGGAAATTGGTGCTAACCTTTGAGGTTTTGCCCTTACGAAAAGTCGGTTGTTTGAACTAAGATTTATAGGGCAACCTCGAAGGTTTTGTCGAAGCTAAAATGATTTTTTCTTAGAAATCGCTTTTACTACGACTATGTTCACTGAGCGCAGGTATTTCAGACATTAGATACTAGAAACTAGAAACTAGAAACTAGAAAAATATGAAATCGATGGCCACCTCGAAGGTTTAATCGAAGCTCAATTTTCCATATCTTATTTAGATGACTTTTACTTCGGCTACGCTTAGTGATCGATGTTTATTGATATAGTCATTAGGTGTCATGCTTTCGCGATGGTTGCCGAGCGGCGTCTAGGTAAAGCGGAATTT
>JBAQZZ010000293.1:0-9241 GCA_049791475.1 Flavobacteriaceae bacterium
CGCTTCTAGGTATTATAAAACGGTTGTTGAACAAGAAAATGTGCCTATTGAGTATTATTACAAGTATGCACAATCGCTTCGTGGAATAAAAAAATATGATGATTCACAAATATGGCTAGAACGCTACAAAGATTCTGGAGGTGTTGTCAACGCAAACGATTTTTCGAAAGACATCAATTTTATTACCAGCGTATTTGGAGCCAAACAGCAGTATTTTTTAGATCGCGTTTATTTTAACACAAAATACAGCGATTTTGGAGCTTTTGAAATGGATGAGAAAATTTATTTCACATCATCACGAGATGAAGGTGTTGGTGTAAAACGACTTTATGGTTGGAATGAACAACCTTTTTTAGATGTTTACGTTACCGAAGTTGGAAGCAAAAAAAATGTAGATCATACAGGAAAATTAAAAGGTGATGTCAATTCTATTTATCATGATGGCCCTATAACCATTACTAAGAATGGAAAAACAATGTATTTTTCTAGAAATAATTTTAATGAAGATATTGAATCTAAAGATAGAAAAGGTTTAACCAACATGAAAATTTACCGAGCTACTTTAGTAGATGGTAAATGGACAAATATTGAGGATTTACCTATAAATGGAGATGCTTTTTCAACCCAACATCCCGCTTTAAATAATGATGACACAAAACTATATTTTGCATCTGATAGACCAGGAACTAAAGGTGGTTCAGATATTTGGACTGTTGATATTCGTACTGATGGTTTACTTTCAAATATACAGAATATTGGAGATGTCATAAATACAGAAAGCGCAGAAGGTTTTCCTTTTTTAAATAATGAAGGTGTGTTATTCTTTTCATCTGATGGTCATACAGGTTTAGGTTTGCTAGATATTTTTGCCACTATAAAAGGCGAAGATGATGTCTCTATAATTGACGTTATTAATTTAGGAGTACCAGTAAACTCTAATAAAGATGATTTTTCGTTTTCAATGAATCCTAATGGAATTACTGGTTATTTTGCCTCAAACAGAAATGGTGGTCGTGGTAGCGATGATATATATGCCTTTCACAGAGAACCAATTCTGAGTGTTGAAGGTGTTGTAACTGATGCTATTAATACAAAACCAATACCAAATGCTAAAATCACTTTATTTGATGAAAATGATAATCAAATAGCATTTATGGAAACTGATGAAAATGGATTTTATCAAATAAATATTGATAGAAATAAAGATTATAAAATTGTAGCAAGTCAAGATAAATATATTGATGATTATAGGAAATTTACATCAAAAAATATTCAAACAGAGCTTGTTAAAATTACTTCTAATTTGTTGCTAAATCCTGAGCCTGATGTTGTAAAACTTGCTGAATTAAATACTATTTATTTCGATTTCAACAAGTATAACATTAGAGAAGACGCTGCCTTAGAGCTTGATAAAATTGTTAGCTTAATGCAAAACGATTACCCAGAAATGGTAATCCGTATTGAATCACATACCGATTCTAGAGGTGAATTATCTTATAATGATAAATTATCCATTGATCGTGCAAATTCAACTTATAAGTATTTAATTTCTAATGGAATTAATGCTGAAAGAATTACAGAACACCAAGGTTTTGGAGAACGAAGATTAACAAATGGTTGTCAAGATGGTGAAAAATGTGAAGAACAAGACCATCAATTAAACAGACGTACACAATTTATTGTAATTAAAATGGAATAAACGTTTTTGATATTTTTATTGCAAAATTTAAAATAATAAAAGTTACCTCGCTTTTAAAATTATAACCCCATGAAACTAAAAAACCACTTAATAACGTGTTTGCTATGCTTTGTTGGCTTTTCAACATTTGCACAATATAGCTCTCAAAAAAAGGCTGATAATTTATTTAATAAATTTTCATTTGTAAGTGCATCTAAAATCTATCAAGAACTTATAGAAAAAAATTATAATGCAGATTACGCAACCAGACAATTGGCTGATAGTTATGCGTTTTTAAGAAACCCAGACAGCGCTGTTGTTTATTACAAAAAAGTAGTGGAGCAAGAAAACGTGCCTATTGAATATTATTATAATTATGCACAAGCACTTCGTGGAGTAAAGAATTATAAAGAATACCGCGTTTGGATGAAGCAATTCAAAGAAGCTGGTGGTAGAATAGATGATGATAATTTATCAAAAGATGATGATTTTATCAACTCCATTTTCAATGCAAAACCACAATATTTCTTGACTGATGTTAACTTCAATTCAAAATACAGTGATTTTGGTGCTTACGAACATGATGGGAAAATATATTTCGCATCATCAAGAGATGAAGGTGTATCATCAAAACATATTTACGGTTGGAACGGAGAACCCTTTTTAGATATTTATACCGCAGCAAATCGTACCGATAGTATTATTGACCATAAATCGAAATTAAAAGGCGATATTAATTCTATCTATCATGAAGGTCCGTTAACGGTAAGTAAAGACGGAAAAACAATTTATTTTTCTAGAAACGATTATACTAAACGTGTTTTAGGAGAAAATGAAGAAGGGATTACTAACCTTAAAGTTTACAAAGCTTCTTTGGTTGATGGTAAATGGACAAATATTCAAGAACTTCCTTTTAACAGTAACACCTACTCTACTGCACATCCAGCTTTAAGTAATGATGAAACAAAATTATATTTTGCATCAGATATGCCAGGAGGTTTTGGTGGCACAGATATTTTTTATGTAGACATAAATGATAATGGAACTTTTGGAGCACCAAAAAATGCTGGAAATATAATAAACACAGATAAAAACGAACGTTTTCCTTTTGTTAATAGCGAAGGTGCTATATTTTTTGCTTCAGATGGACATCCAGGTTTAGGTTTATTAGATGTTTTTGGCACTGTTACAGATAAAGACAATAATATTATTAGTGTTTTAAATTTGGGAGTTCCAGTAAATTCTAGTAAAGATGATTTCTCATTCTTTATGAGTGATGATGGTTTATCGGGCTATTTTGCATCAAATAGAAATGGTGGTGTTGGTAGTGATGATATTTATGCTTACGACAGAATTCCACAGTTGAAAATTGAAGGATTTGTTACAGAACCGGATGGTAAACCTATTGAAAATGCTATTGTAGAATTGTTTGATGACCATGGAAGTAAGATAGCTTATCTAGAAACAGACGCTGATGGCCATTATGAAATCAACATAGACAGAGATTCAGATTATAAATTGAATACTAAAAAAGATGGTTTTATTGATAGCTCGAAATCGGTAACCTCAAAAGATATTGAAAGACGTATTACGAGTATTAAAACAGACTTTGTTTTAAATCCAGATATTAAGGAAGTTATACCATTTACTGAGTTATACCCTATTTATTTTGATTTTAATAAATATGATATTAGACGTGATGGAACCATTGAGTTAGATCGTATTATTGGTTTAATGACAAACACCTACCCAGATATGGTTATTAAAATAGAATCTCATACAGATTCTAGAGGACCTGAAGAGTATAATAATATCTTATCTGCCGAAAGAGCTAATGCAACATATAAGTATTTAATTGACCATGGTGTTGATCCAACAAGAATAACAGACTATAATGGCTTTGGTGAACTAAAACTAGTAAACGATTGCGATGGCTCTAAAACATGTACTGAAGAGCAACATCAGCTTAATAGACGTACTCAGTTTATTGTTATAAAAATGGAATAATTCGAAATTATATAATTAAATTTAAAATCATCAAAAGATAAATCTTTTGGTGATTTTCTTGTTTATAAAAGTGCTAATAAAAAGTATCCATCCGAGCAACTACAGGCTTATATTTTCTTCTTGTAAAAGGAAAAGCATTTGAAAAATTAAAGCAAGATTATTTTTTAATAAAAATATTGGTATAATACCATTTTCCTTCATCGTTTAATTCTGCTGAAACATCAAAGTTGGTATAATCACCTTCTATGTTGGCTTTATGTCCATCACTTTTTAACCATGCTCTTACTACAGAATCAGCTGAACTATATCCATACGCCACATTTTCAGAAACACGTTCCGCTTCAGCATTTTGTTTTAAGTAATTACTGCGCTCAAAAAAGTTAGCATGAGATACTTCATCATTATCCACCATATAATCTGTATGTGTGTTTGCTACTGACTTTATAATGGTCATATCTACTAAAGGATCTAAACCTAATGATAATCTGTGATTATTAAGAAGCTCTAAAATTTCAACTTCAATAGTTTTAGGTTTAATATTTGTAGACTTTAACTCAAGTGTAGCAACTTTGTCGTCAATAATCTCTGTAGAACAAGATGTAAGTGCAAAAACAGCAAACAACGCCAATAAAGGCAGTTTAGTTAATAGCTTCATAAGTAGGTAATTTTGATTTGGTTACGTAAAGTTAGTAGCCTACTTAGAAGTAAATGTTAATAAAATGTTAAAATCGATTAAGAGCGTGTCGTTAATCGATTAATATTGTATTTAATCGTTTAACGGTATTCATTGAAAACAAAAAATTGCATTTCAACTATGTTTTAAGGAGATAATCGGTCTATTTGCCAATTATAATCTTCTTGAAGTTTATATCTTATTCTATCATGCAATCTATTTGGGCGTCCTTGCCAAAATTCAATTTCAACGGGTTTAACTATATAACCACCCCAAGTTTTTGGACGAAGAATTTCTTTACCCTCATATTTCTTTTCTAAAGCAGTGAGTTTGTCTTCAAGATATTTCCTGTTTTGTAAAACTTCACTCTGATTGGATACTATAGCTCCCAATTGACTTCCGCGAGGCCTAGATTCAAAATAACCATCACTTAAATTTTCAGCAATCTTTTCAGCCTTACCTTTTATTATAATTTGGCGTTCTGCTCCATGCCAAAAAAACGATAAACAAACTTTGGGGTTTGCTTCTATTGCTTTTCCTTTTTCGCTAGTATAATTAGTATAAAATATAAAACCTTCGTAAGTGTAACGTTTTAACAGCACGACTCTACTCTTTGGGTAACCGTCTAATCCTATGGTAGATATGGTCATGGCATTAGTTTCGTCTTCTGTAAAATGAGTGTCTACCTCATAAAACCACTTTTGAAATAATTCCAAAGGGTTCTCAGGTAATTCATTTAAAACTAATTGCCCTTTTTCGTAAGATTTCCTGTAGTTGCCTAAGTCTTTTTCCATGTTATACAAATTAACAAAATTTTAATTTTTTTACGTATATTAATCTTTAATAAGTTTATACTTTTGCACGCCCTAAAAACAAACTTTTATGAGATTCGAAGAATCAAAATACTTTAATAGCTTAAATCCCAAAATATTAAAAATGCCTTTTGGTACATTTTATTTATGTGAAAAATTTATAATTTCTGAAATAAATGAAGGCATTCACTTTGATTGGGACAAGATAGAAGCCATTATGGTTGAATTGGTTAATTTTTATGGAAAAGATGCTAAAATAGGTTATATCCCAAATCGTATAAACTCATATTCTATAAATCCGCATTACTGGGATAAAGTAGATAAAAAATACAATATGATTGTAGCGAGTGCTATTGTTGTTTATTCTACTATGACTATGATGAATGCTACACTTGAAAAACGCTTTTTTAACAAAAGTATGAAGCGATGTAATAGTTTAGGAGAAGCTATAAATTGGATGTCTAATATACATGAACTTAGTAAAGACTAGATTTTTTATTAAATTTAAGCTATAATTTTTCGAAAAATGTCTCGTTTTCACTTATTTTTTGGCTATAAAAGCTCTAAAACTCAAAGGTTTTTCCGTCTTCAGAAAGTTCTACGTTTTCAAAAACTTCTTCTGCTTCTTCTTTAAAAGCATTTAACCCATCATACCGCGTGGAATAATGCCCAAGTAACAATGTGCCAATATTGGCCTGTTTTGCTATACTAGCGGCTTCCTTTGCTGTTGAGTGCTTTGTTTTAGCTGCTAAGTTTGCGTGTTTTTCTAAAAAAGTAGATTCATGATATAAAACACTCGTATTTTTAATAATAGGCACAATATCTACTTTGTAAACCGTATCGCTACAAAACGCATAACTTTTTGGCGGTTTTGCTGGTTTTGTGACTAATTCATTTTTTATTATTTGCCCGTTCTCATTTTCAACATCAAAACCTTGCTTTAACTTACGGTAATAAGCTTTATTTATATTCGCTTTTTCGGCAGCATTACTATTTAATTTTCGCTCACCTTCTTTCTCTTTAAACAAATAACCATTGGTATAAACGCGATGCTCTAAAGGAATTGTATGTACTTCAACTTTATCATCTTCAAATATTAATTCAGATTTTTTTGACGTTAGCTCATGAAAATATAAATTATAATTGGTCCAAGAATCGGCTAATTTCATTTGAAGCGTAACGACTTCTTTTATGCCTTTTGGGCCGTAAATATGTAAATCGGTTTCTCTGGTAAGTAGTCTAAATGTTGAAATTAATCCTACCAATCCAAAAAAATGATCCCCGTGTAAATGAGATATAAAAATATGCTTTATCCTGTTAAATTTAATTTTATGCTTACGAAGTTGTATTTGCGTGCCCTCGCCACAATCTATTAAAAACATGTGGTTATTAATTTCTAAAACTTGAGACGTTGTATTGTTTAAAGCCCGTGGTGTGGCACTATAACAGCCTAAAATGGTGAGCTTCATATTATAAAAGTGATTGGTAGTTTAAGAAATCTTTTTCTGAAAATTTATCTTTAAATGTAAACGCATAAGGTGAATACCCATTTTTATCTATATAATCAAGACGGTTTTTAGCATCTAGAAATGTAGGCTCGTAACCTATTGGCACATACCAAAAAGCCAAGTGCATCATTTTTATTTTACTAAACCATTCCTTTTTACGTTTAAATACTTCTATATGCCCAGAATTATAAGTGTAATTAAACAGAGATTCTAAATTTTTCCAAACCGACATATTTATCAGCAACGTGTCATCTTGAAAAATTTGTGCTCCTAAATCTTTATCTTCATCTTTCATTCTCCAAACAAAACCGTCAGCTAAATCTGCAATGGTATTAATGTTGTCTACATTATTTATAAAATCTAGCATAATAGGATCATCCATTGGCGCTAAACGCTTCGCAATATTAACTTGTGCAAGGTGAAAGTGACTCATATTAAAATCCTAAATCGCGTTCCATGTCTTCCATTTCAATAATATCGTAGGCTTCTTGCAATGTTGGTGTCACCATAATTTCATCGGGAACGTCGTCTAAATTAATGTTATTAGTAACAATCACAAATGAATGTTTAGCAGCTCTGTGCGAATTTGAAATAATTAAAAACTCAACAATATCTTGAACACTTAATTTGTCTAAGCTTGTTAAATTAACTATGATATTATTATTCTTAAATTTTGGATATAAAGCTTGTAACTTTTTTACTAATTCTATAACCGTAGCTTTTTGTTGAGTAATGATAGAAACATTACCGTTTTGATCAATAATCATAGTTTTACTGTTTAATTTTAGATGCTAATAAATAGATAACAGCCATTCTAACAGCTACTCCATTTTGAACTTGATCTAAGATAATTGCCTGTTTAGAATCGGCTACATCGCTCGTAATTTCAACACCTCTATTTATTGGTCCAGGGTGCATAATTGTAATTTCTTTATCTAAAGAATCTAGTAATTCTTTATTTACTCCAAACTGCTGTGTATACTCTCTTGTTGATGGAAAATAACTAATATCCATCCGTTCATTTTGCACACGAAGCATGTTTGCTACATCGCACCAATTTAATGCTTTACGCAAGTTTGTTTCAACTTTTACTCCAAGTTTATCAATATGCTTTGGTAATAAAGTTTTTGGCCCACAAACCATGACTTCTGCACCCTGAAGCTGTAGCGCAAAGATGTTTGAAAGCGCTACTCTACTGTGTAAAATATCACCAACTATAACTACTTTTTTTCCTTTTACTTCGCCTAGTTTTTCTCTAATTGAATAGGAATCCAACAAGGCTTGTGTTGGGTGTTCATGTGCGCCATCTCCTGCATTAATTATACTTGCGTTTACATGTTTTGATAAAAACACACCTGCACCAGGGTTTGGGTGTCGCATGACCACCATATCTACTTTCATAGATAAGATATTGTTAACGGTATCAATTAAAGTCTCTCCTTTTTTTACTGAAGATTGGGATGATGAAAAATTTAAAACATCTGCCGATAAACGTTTTTCGGCAAGCTCAAATGACAATTTAGTTCTGGTAGAATTTTCAAAAAACAAATTAGCAATGGTAATATCTCTAAGCGATGGTACTTTTTTAATAGGCCTGTTAATCACTTCTTTAAAATGATCGGCAGTTTCAAAAATAAGTTTAATATCCTCTTTGTTTAGATATTTTATTCCTAATAAGTGATTGACACTTAATTCGCTCATTTTGTTTAGTATTCAGTCGGCAGTTTTCAGTTGCCAGTTTTTTATTAATTAGGTCTCGACTGCGCTCGACCAGACAATACTTCTAGCTTCTAGCTTCTAGCTTCTAGCTTCTAGCTTCTAGCTAAATTATTATTTTCCAATTAAATAAACGGAATCTTCATTGTCATGTTCTTTCCAGTTTACTTTTACTTTTTCGTTATTTATAACATCTACTTGCCTTCCTCTATAATCTGGTTGAATGGGCAAATGCCTACTAAAACGCCTATCTATTAGTGTTAATAGTTCTATTTCGTTTGGTCTTCCAAAGCTTTGGATGGCTGTTAATGCTGCCCTAATACTTCGTCCTGTATATAAAACATCATCAATAAATACGATGTTTTTATCTTCTACTAAAAAATTAATTTTTGTGGTGTTAGCTTCTAATGGTTTTTCACCTCTTCTAAAATCATCTCTAAAAAAAGTGATATCTAAATGCCCTAACTGAATGTTTTTTACTTTGTAATCGTCTTTTAATATCTTAGCTAATCTATCAGCTAAATATATACCACGTGGTTGTAAACCAATTAAAACGGTATTAGAAAAATCGTTGTGTTTTTCAATAAGTTGACAAGCCAATCGATGAAGAATGATGTTTACCTCTTTTGCGTTAAGTAAAACTTTTTGACCCATATATTACTATCCAAACGTATTTGGATTACAAATGTAATGCAAAAATTTAGAAGATTGAAAATTTCTAACATGAGATTACCCATTCACATAAAATAAGTATAACTATGTTGTATAAAAAAAGCCTTCAATTTCTTGAAGGCTTTAGTTTTATAAATGGTTCCTTTTTTTAATAGAGGAATGGTAAAAAACTTAT
>JBAQZZ010000294.1:0-1648 GCA_049791475.1 Flavobacteriaceae bacterium
ACCTGTCCTCTTCGAACCTCATCTCCTTCAATTACTTGTATCGAGCTAACATTACCCCCTACAAAAGGACTAATATTGGCCTTATATTGAGGGTAAAGTTCCAAGATGCCAGTTACCTTTACACTGTTGCCTAGACTTTTTTCTTCAATCTGATTCAACTCAAGACCTATAGTTTCAGCTTGCTCACTGGTAATTTCTACAACACCCTCTTCACCTTCTTCATTTTCCGCTGACTCAGTATTTTGAGAATTGTCTGAAAGTTCGTTGGTTTCATTATTCCCGACTTCCGAGTTTGATTTCCCATTACAGCCTATTAAAATTATAGTTAGTATAAGGGTACTTATTATTGCGATTTTCTTCATTTTTACTTTTTTTAGTTTAAAGGTTTCCCATTTGATATTGTAATTCAATGGCCTGTTGATTATACTGATTGATATATTGCAAATGATTCTGTTTAATTTTAATGGCACTATTAAGGATAGTGATGTAGTTTACATAATCTATTTCCCCTTCTTGGGATGCCAACTCGGCGGTAGTGATTTGCTCTTCAGCCAATAGCAATGCGCCCTCCTGATAATAGTTTAGGATTTTTTGTGTTTTTTCCAGCGATTTTATTAGCTGTGAGACCGTGCTTTCGGTCATCGCTTTTTGTTCCAAATATTGATTTTCTGCCACCATTGCATCTGCCTTGGCTGCCTTGACCCTCGATTGCTGCGGAAAAAACCACAACGGAACACTGATGCCCGCCTGATAGGTATTGAAGCCCGAAACATCATTCACAAGCTGCCTGCCATACGATAAACTGAATTTTGGCAGGAATTGTGATTTTTCAACCCCTATATTTGCCCTACTCACTTCGGCGTTCTGCAAGGCAAATTGCAATATTGGATTATTTGCCACCGAAGTTGAATCTATCGCCTCCATAAAATCAATTGTTTTGTATGATTCATTAATGGTTTCAATAGATTCATCCGTTCCCAAATATTGTTTTAAAGCACGTCTGGCAATTTCAATATCATCAAAAGCTTGTTGCCTTAACACCTGAATCTGTTGAAATTCGGAAGAAGCTGCAATAAATTCCAACTTGCCTGTTTCTCCAGTATCGTACCGAAGTTGGGCAGCGGTCTTAAAATTGGTGTAAATACTGTCCAATTGGTCTGCAAAACGAAGTTGTGCCTTGTAATAATTAATTTGGTCGTACCCTTGCATCACATTGCGCACGAGCTGTTGTTCGTTGGCCACATAAAACTTTTCTCCCAAAGCAATTCGCTCTTTGTAAAACTTTGATTTTGAAAATCCGGATAGCAAATCAATGTTTCCCTGTTGCACACCAACGGTTGTCTGCACTCCAGGAAGATTATTGCCATATTCTTCTTTGCCCGTGAAAACTTGTGTGCTACCAAGGTCAAAGCTCGTTCCCTTTAGTGCCTTTTCCCGTTCAATAAATGCCTGGCTTTCCTTAAGCGATGGATAATTCTGTTTAGCCATTGCGATAGCTTCATCAACAGTCAAAGTTATTGGAATGGTGCCATCTTGATTGGTGTCCTGAGCAAACGCAGTTCCAGAAGCCATCAAACCGCCAACCATCAATAATACGGTTAAAATATTCGTTGATTTGTTGACATAACTTACATCTCCATCATTATTG
>JBAQZZ010000295.1:0-17472 GCA_049791475.1 Flavobacteriaceae bacterium
GTCTTATATTCCAAGTCATGCGGGGACGTTAGTTTATTTTATGTCTGAGGATGTACAAAACGAATTAAATAGAATTGAAGCAGCCGGAGGTAAAGTACTTCAACCTAAAACAGAGATCTCACCAGAACATGGTTTTATGGGCGTTTTTGAAGACACTGAAGGAAATAGAATAGCACTTCATTCACAAGCATAAAAAAAGAAGCTTTTAAGCCTCTTTTTTTATAATATAAATTGATGTGAGTTTTTAAATTTTCCTGCTTCTACCTCTACTTAATACCTTGTATTCTTCATAGCATTCGCTAATAGCATCAAGAATTTGCAAGTCGTTGGCTGTTTGTATAAAACCTTTTGAGTAGTTACATTGGCTTACAATTTCATCTAAATCAACACGTTCTACTTGAAGTAAAACCGTTAGCATTTCTCTGTCAAAACGAGCCGCTAAAAGATTTCTAATTTCATCATCTTCTTTCATCTTTTTAAGCTTTCTCAACTC
The DNA here is from genome assembly GCA_049791475.1 of Flavobacteriaceae bacterium. GTDB lineage: Bacteria > Bacteroidota > Bacteroidia > Flavobacteriales > Flavobacteriaceae > CAXBID01. Next base: position 494 of record JBAQZZ010000295.1, read on the forward strand.
ATTTGGTTTTTTACCAAACATGCGATGTAAAAAGTCGGCTGGATTAAAAATGGATCCTATAATTTTACTAACTGTTCCTGGTGAATCAGCTTCATAACCAGCATTAGGTAAACCTGAAATACTATAACGGTAATTGTTATTTATAATCGGAACTTGTTTTATATCAACTTCTAAAAAACCCGTAAGCTTTAATTGATTTACAACAACTTCTTCAAGTGCTAAGGCTAATTCAGTCAATTCAATTTTAGAACTTCCAAATTTTAACCAGTCATTAGTGACTCTAACTTTTATAGATTTAAATCCTAAATAAGAGAAATGAAGTGTGTCATTTACCTTTGCCGTAAGTTGAAATTCACCTTGTTTATTAGTAGTTGTACCTAAAACCTGGTTGAGGTTAACAATATTAACGCTCTCTAAAGGTTCGTCATTAGATGAATTTACAACTACCCCAAGTACTTTTTCAACCTCTTGTGCTAAACAAAAAGTAGAGGCCAATAAAAATATAAAAAGTAGTAGGTAATGCTTCATGTGTTTCTCTTAATCAACGCTAATTTTGTTATAAAAGTACTAAACAAAAAAACAAAAGAGCGCCTATAAGTTTTATTTTGACTAAAAATTAACAAAAAAGTTTAACTATCTGCGAGAACGTCTAGGTCTAGCAAAGTTTGGTTTACTAGAATTTGAATCAGAATCTGAACGTCTTGGTCTATCTGAACTCGAGTTAGAATCGCCTCTTGAGCGCCTTGATTTAGAATAAGAATCTCCGCCACTACGTCTATCACTTCTGTTTCCAGAACCACCTTTTCTATCATTGCGTTTTCCGCCACCACGTCTGTCGTTGCGTCTTCCGCCACCGCCACGGTTTTCAGATACTTCAACATTTACAAAGCGACCATCGTGTTTAAAGTCAGTAAAAAATGCTAAAACCTTTTCTTTAAGTTCGTTTTCAGTGTTAAAAAATGAGAAACTCTCTTTTACTTCAACTTTAAAAACATCATCTCTACCAAGTTCTAATTGCTCTTTTAAGAAATCTTTCAATTTCATCCAATCAAAACCATCTTTACTACCAACGTTTATAAAGTAACGTGTAGAATCAGATTTACCACCAAAATCTCGTCCGCCTTCACGTCCGCTATCTCTATCAAAAGAACCTTCAGCAACATTTAAGTTTTTAGATTTGTTGTAATAGTTAAAGAAACGTGTAAACTCAACCGAGAAGAATTTTTTAATCAATTCATCTTTATCAGTATCAACAAACAAGTCGTTAATACTCGTTAAGTGTTTATCAATTTCATGATTAATTTCTGTATTATGAATTTTATTAGCAAGCGACATTAATTGCACTTCGCAAATATCTGCACCATCAGGAATTTCTTTTTTCTCGAATTTCTGATTTATTATACGCTCAATACTTTTTATTTTGCGCACTTCACTTTTAGAAACAATAACCATAGAGATTCCTGTTTTACCAGCACGACCAGTTCTACCAGAACGGTGTGTGTATATTTCAGGTTCATCAGGTAACTGGTAATTTATTACGTGTGTAATATCATCAACATCAATACCACGCGCAGCAACATCAGTAGCTACAAGCATTTGTATTTGTTGATTTCTAAACGATTTCATGACTAAATCACGCTGATTCTGACTCAAATCGCCGTGTAAAGCACCGGCACTATAACCATCTTCAATAAGATTTTCGGCTACTTTTTGAGTATCCCGTTTTGTTCTACAAAAAATCACTGAAAATATATCAGGATTGGCGTCAGATAAACGCTTCAAAGCTTGGTAACGATCTCTAGAATTAACTAAATAATACTCGTGAGAAACGTTATTAGTACTTTCATTTTTATTCCCAACAGTAATTTCCTGCGGATTATTCATGAATTTTTTAGCAATTATAGAAACCTCTCTGGGCATCGTTGCAGAAAATAACCAGGTGTTTTTATCTTCTGGTGTGTGCGATAAAATATCGGTAATATCTTCTTTAAAGCCCATGTTTAGCATTTCATCAGCCTCATCCAAAACACTGTATTGTATTTTAGAAATATCAACCAAACGTCTGCTAATCATATCCTTCATACGTCCAGGCGTAGCCACAATAATTTGTGCACCACGTTTTACCTCACGCGCTTGGTCTGTAATGCTCGATCCACCATAAATGGCAACCACATTTAAACCTTTACAATACTTACCATATTGCTTCATTTCGTTGGTAATTTGCAAACAAAGTTCGCGTGTAGGCGATAAAATTAAACCTTGGGTTGTTCTGCTATTAATATCAATTTTTTGAAGCATAGGAAACCCAAAAGCTGCCGTTTTACCGGTTCCCGTTTGGGCTAATGCCACTAAATCGGTTTCCGACTCTAATAAAATTGGAATGGCTTTGTCTTGTACTTCACTTGGTTTTTCGAAACCTAAATCTGCAATAGCTTGCAATAGGTCGTCATTAAGACCTAAATCTTTGAATGTGTTCATTTTTTTGTTTAATGTATGCGATTTGTAATGCAGTGTTACATAAGAAGCGAATCGACATACTTAAACCTAACTTCCGGTAACACATCCTCACTCTGAGGAATTTTAGTAAAACTAACCTCGTACTCATTACGAGGGCTCCACCTATTAATTTCAAGCGGCAAAGATACACTATTTTTTGTCATTCAGAGCAAAGCGAAGAATCTCTAAATTATTTTTAGTTTTTGGGCGTTTTAACACGCTTTCCGCTATATCTTTCTTGTGCTGAAGGTGTTTCAGTATTTCATCAAGTGTTTTCTTAATATCTTGGAAATAGGTTTAAACAAACTACATAGTTGAGCACAAAAAAGGATGCCGCATCAATCGTTAACGCACTTGTTTGCTAACTAATAGATTTAATTGGATTTTTTTATTTTTTGTAGAGGTTCGTCTAACCGTCGTCGAGTGTGATTTCGTTGGCTCTAGTTTAAAATAGTGTTGATAATTGCAAATAAAATTAATTATTTAGTGTATTTGTATGTGATTTTTAAAATCGATCAATCTCAAAACTTTTAAATTTAGGCGATTCAAGCATAATACCTATTTTGCACTAGAGCCATTTCGTTACGTGTTTGAGCAACTAAATTAGTAAATACAAACCGAATAGAAAATCTGCGAAGATTTTAGTAAGTAGACGAGTACTAGCAATTACTTATAGGCAGTGTTGTTAGCAAATCATTATTTTGTATTTAAGCTTGTATAAACTTCTTTTTCGAAAAGACGATAAAAATCATAGGATACTTTATCATTGAAAGGGAGAAATTGTGTAAAATATACTATTGCTATCCCTTTATCTTTATCCAATGTGTAATATGAATTAGCAACTCCCGCCCAATATACTGAACCTTTTGTACGCACCATTTCGTCATTACTATTCTCAATTGCCCAAGATAAACTAAAGAGGTCCGATTCATCTGGAAAATGTCCTAATGTTTCTGGTAGCCCTTCATCTGGTAGGTCAAAATTGAGAGTAAGATCTTTCGGTAGGGCATTTTTAAACATCAATTCAACGGTTTCTGATTTCAGGATTTGACCGCCATCATATTTGCCATAATTCATTATACAATTAAGAAATGTTAGGTAATCCTTTGGTGACCCAAATAAACCTTCACCAGCAATGAATTCTGAAACTGGTGCTACTGGTATCCGAGGGTATTCTTTAAATCCACTTGAGTCGCGCGTTCCCCAAGACACAATGTTTTCTTTTAAATTTTCGGGAACATTAAACCAAGTACTATTCATTTTCAAAGGTCCAGTAATATTTTCTCTAAAGTAATCTTCAAGATTTTTACCACTTATTTTTTCTACGATTTTTCCTACCCAATCTGTATTTCTGCCATAATGCCATTTTTCACCAGCTTCAAATAATCTTGGTAGGTCATCATATTCCCATCCCGTTGTATCGAATTTTTGCAGTTGGTCATCAAAAAAATCATATCCAAAACCGGCAGTGTGGGTTAATAGGTTTCTTAAAGTTATTGTTTTACTCGCTTTAACGAGTTCCCCTTCTTTAGTTAGTATTGGAATAGATGTCATTTCAGGCATTAGTTCATCTAAAGGGGCATCTAGACCAATTAAACCTTTTTCAACAAGTTGCAATGCAGCAACAGAGGCGATGGCCTTGGTCATTGAATAAATCCTAAAAATATTATTTTCATTTATCGTGTCTTTTCCACCCCAAATTGATGGTCCAAACGCATACCAACCTATTTTCCCTTCTCTGGTACTAAAACCCATAATCCCAGCAGGAAGGTTGCTATTTTGAAAGTAAGTTTTAAGTGGTGATACATTAATTACTACTTTGCTTCCTTCTTTTTCAGTTTTGCACCCTGTTAATATCGAGATGGCAATTAGAGCAAATAATAATTTTTTCATAATAGAATGATTTTGGTTAGTTTAATGTTTACCAATGCAAAGATAAAGTTCCGTTTTAATGAACTTTTTTGATTGTTAAACTAAAGTAGCCGAAAATTTTTATAAAGTCAAGTTTTCAACCTAAAACAAAAAATCTCTTTGCTTTGTTAGTGCCTTTGCCTGCCGGTAGGTTTGCGTGATATATATTATGTGATTTCTCCTGTCGTCGAAATGACAAAGTGTTTCAAGCCTACTTCCTCAAATTCCCAATCCGTTCCAAAAGTGTAGGATGCGAATAATGCATAAACACATAAGCCGGATGTGGTGTTAAATTACTCAAACTATTTTTAGATAACTTTTTAAGCGAAGTAATAAGTGGTTCGCCTTTATAGGTGGTTTTAGCATAATCATCCGCTTGGTATTCAAACTTTCTTGAAAATAGATTCATAATTAAACCTGTAATTTCAGAAATAGGCGAGTAGAGCAATCCAAAAGCAATCAATCCAATATGAAAACTCGGAATGGCAACACCCAGAGCTTGTGATAATAAGGGGTTTGAAATAAATAACGATAAAATATAAAGCGTAAAGCCCGTTAATAAAACGGAAGCAAATAAATTAAAGATGATGTGCTTCTTTTTGTAATGCCCAACTTCATGTGCTAAAACGGCAACAATTTCTTCATCTTCTAAATCATTAATCAATGTGTCATAAAGCGTAACACGTTTTTCGCTCCCAAAACCTGAAAAATAGGCATTTGCTTTGGTGCTTCGTTTTGAGCCATCAATCACAAAAATTTTATCTAATTTAAAACCTACTGTTTTTGCATATTCTGAAATTTTATCGCGTAAACTACCAGCTTCCAACGGACTTTGCTTATTAAATAAAGGAACGATAAGTTTGGAGTAAAACATATTCATAAACAGCGTAAAAACTGTAACAAGTGCCCAAGCATAAAGCCAAAAATAGCCTCCTGTTACTTGATAAAACCATATAATTAATGCTAAAATTCCACCGCCAACTACCGCCATCATGAGCCAACCTTTTATTTTATCTAATAGAAATGTTTTAACCGTTGTTTTATTAAATCCGAATTTTTCTTCAATAACAAAGGTACTGTAATACGAAAATGGTGTGGTTAAAATATCGCTTCCAATCATTATAATTCCAAAGAAAATAAGTGCAACTATAATTGGGTTTTCGCTGTAACTTCTTGCGATATTATCTACAAATTCGAATCCATCAAACCATAAAAACCCTAAAGTTAAAAGGATAGAAAATGTTGAGGTTAGCAAACCAAATTTATAATTTGTGGCTTTATAGTTTTGCGATTTTTGGTATTCGGTTTCATCATAAACATCCTGCAAATCTTTAGGAAGTGTATCATTGAAGTGTTTTGCATTTAAAGCATCCAGAATTTTATCTACAATAAAATTGATAATAATTATGGCGATTATGATGTAAAAAAGGGTTGTTGATGTCATGTTATATTTTATTGTCATTGCGAGAAGCTTTTTAGCGACGTGGCAATCTTTTTAAATTAAAAGATTACTTCGGTCTTGCTTCCCTCGTAATGACGGTTTATTTAAAATCTCGTTGTCTTTTAGCTTCAAAAACAAGAATTCCTGCGGCTACAGATACATTCATAGAATCTATTTCACCTTGCATAGGAATAATTATATTTTGAGTCGAATTTTTAAGCCATTCATTACTTAAACCAGTAGCTTCAGTACCAACAATAATAGCTGTTGGTTTAGTAAAATCTTGTATATGATATTCAACTGAAGCTTGTAATGCAGCACAATACATATTAATATTTTTAGCTTTTAAAAAACCAATAATTTCCGATGTCGTTCCTGTAACTATTTGATTTGTAAACACACAACCTATACTGGAGCGTATTATATTTGGGTTATATAAATCGGTTTTTGGATTAGCAATTATTACAGCATCCACATTGGCAGCATCTGCTGTTCTTAAAATTGCACCAATATTTCCTGGTTTTTCTGGAGCTTCGGCAACCAATATTAAAGGGTTTTTAGTTTCGAGCTGCAAATCTTTAATATCATGATTTCTAGATTTGGCAATAGCCAAAACACCTTCAGTCGTATCTCTGTAAGCCAGTTTTTGATATACTTCTTTAGAAATTTCAATTGTGTTAAGTTGTTGGGTTGTTAAGTCGTTTAGTTGTTCTAAAGAGAATAATTCAGGATAAAATAAAACAGTATTTAATTCATAACTGCCTTTTAATGCAAGTGAAAGTTCACGAATACCTTCAATTAAAAATAGACCTGTTTTTTTACGTTCACGTGACTTGTCTTTTAATTGAACAAGTTGTTTAATATACGCGTTGTGAATGCTACTAATTTCTTTCATCTGTAAGAATATATTGTTTTTAAATAGGTCAGATGTAATTCGCAATTAGGCATAAAAATTATTATAAAGACTCGTTTCACTCATTTCAAAATCTGAAACAAAAGTAATTGTTTTCATGTAATTAAATTCAATTAACTTCGTCAAAGCAAAAAAAACAAAATTATCTATCATGAAAATTAAGGCACTTATTTTAACGCTATTTATAGTTGCTGTTTCCTGCAAAAACAAAACAACTCCAACTGTAGATTATTCCGAAGAAAAATTAGATGTAACCACAAGTATCTATCCAGAAAACATTACAAAAGTATTTAATGCACACGGCGGTTTAGATACATGGAACACCATGAAATCGTTAGAATTTACTATGAAAAAACCTGATGGTGATGAAATAACGACTACCGATTTAAAGAATAGAAGCTCATTAATAGAAATGCCGAATCATATGATTGGTTTTGACGGAGAAACGGTTTGGTTAAAAAATAAAGACACAGCGCAGTATAAAGGGAATCCTAAATTTTATTATAATTTGATGTTTTACTTTTATGTGATGCCCTTTATTTTGGCAGATGATGGCATTAACTATGAAGATGTAGACCCATTAGTTTTTGAAGATAAAATATATCCTGGAATAAAAATATCGTATGAAAGCGGGGTAGGTGAATCGCCAGAAGATGAGTATATTTTATATTATGATTCTCAGACGCATCAAATGACGTGGTTAGGTTATACAGTGACTTATTTTAGTAAAGAAAAAAGCAAAGAATTTCATTTTATAAAGTATAGTAATTGGCAAACGGTTGATGGTTTAGCTTTACCAGAAACTTTAACTTGGTATAATTATGAGAATAATTTGCCAACAACTAAACGAAACGATTTACAGTTTACAGATATAAAACTTTCAAAAGAAACACCTGATGCAGATATTTTTGAAGTTCCTGAAGGTGCAACAATTGCAGATTAAGGCACCAATAAACCTCTTGGAGAAATGAGTAAGTTACTACCATCACCCGGGAATCTATGCATAACTTTTAGCAATTCTTTGCTCAAAGTTATTTGTCCCGATTGTGAAAAAACGTAATTTCTATTAGCGCGTCGTGAAGTACTAATATTTAAATTAGAATTTAGTGTAGTACTTATTCCAAAAAATGGATTGTTATAATTATTTAAATCATTTTTTAAAGTAGAAGTGTTTATAAATGCATCTTTAATATTGGGGTATGTCAACAATATTAGAGATGGAAGTTTTTCATCATTATTATTAAGCTGTTGAGCAAATGTTTGATTGCACAAAAAAAGAATAAAAACTAAGGCCACTATTTTCATAAACAAAAAATTAATAAGTGTAACTAAATTACAAAAAAAATATTAAAGGTAATTTTGGATGGTTGTTTAAAATCTTATAGGTTAAATTTAATGTCTAAATAACTCTATTTAGAACTATATTTTTTAGAATAACGTTTCCGTAATTCTGTTTGGTGTGTTTCTAAACTCACTGAGCGCCCATCTATAAACGCCTCAGAAATAATATTAGTTTTCATATCTAATGCATCACCTTGGCTAATAAAAAGTGTAGCGCTTTTACCTGTTTCCAGAGAGCCATACATCGCATCTATGCCTAATATTTTTGCTGGATTTAATGTAATAAGTTCTAGTGTGTTTACGGTTTAAAATAAGAGACCATATAAAAAAAGTTTTAACGTTTGTTTAAGGTTTTAATTCTTTTTCAAAATAATTAGTCAACAGTGCTACTACGTAACTATAGCTCTCCATACCTTTACTTTGTTTATTGGCTTTTAAGAAATTGCTGTAAAACAATTTAAAAAACGGTTCAGCAGGATTTTGGTGTGCTTCCCAAAATAGTCTAACTTCTTCATAGTTTTTTAAAATACCTTTATTTACATCGGCTACCATATCTTCAAATAAACAGACGTCTCTGTTGTAAATTTCATTTAAACAATAACGAAGTCCGAAGGTATAACCTGCGTAATTAAAATACATATCATCATGATTTATAGCTGCTAAGCATCCAATAAAATTAGCTTCATTTTCTGCAGCATAACCTAATTGGTGGGCAATTTCATGCGATGCTGTTGTGGGGAATTTATAAACCGGAATCAAACCATCTACTTGTGCTTCATTAGTTAATGGATTTAAATAACCACTAAAACCCATATAGGTTAAAGGGTAACTAAACAACGATTTTTTGATGCTTTTTGGATGGTATTCCAAATGCGGAAAGGTTTGTTTTAAATTTTTATAACCAATAGGAGCAAGCCTTAAAATATGAGATTTTGAAAAAGGAATATCTACTTTTAAGGTATCATTTTTTACAATTTGTAAATGAATTTCGTTAGATTTTTCAATAAGTTTTTGAGTTACCCTTACAAGTTGTTCCGTAGTATAATCGGCATTTAAGTTTAGATTTTTATGGAGCGGTAATCTGTGATAATTTAATCCCCAAAATAAATGAAAGGCAAAATAAATAATGGCAAAAGCGGCGGCAACATCTCTAATCCAGTTTTTGGTGTCTTTTCGCAAGCGTTTTCTGTTAATATATAACCATTTGCTTATGTAAATAATAGCAAAAGCATATACTAAATCACCAAACGAAAAAGGGATCCAACCCAAAGTATATCTACATAGTTTTGAAATAAACTGATAAAACCCATTACTATAATACTGCTCTACAAACTCAGGGAAATTAGCCAATAATTTTATCAAAAAATATTGCGGAATTATTGAAAGCGCTAGTATGGTTTTTTTGTTTTTCAGCATGTATCAAAAATAGGAAACTATTTATTAATCATAATGAGAATATGTACCTTTGTAAAACTTTATAAATAAACCTATGAACTCAGAAATTAGACAACTAAAACCAGAAGCCATTTGGAATAAATTTGCAGATTTAAATGCAGTACCACGTCCGTCAAAAAAAGAAGAGCGGGTTATAAAATTTATGAAAGACTTTGGTAAAAACCTTGGTTTTGAAACCATAGAAGATCAAGTTGGCAATGTGATTATTAAAAAACCCGCAACCGCAGGAATGGAGAACAGAACAACCATTGTGATGCAATCGCATTTAGATATGGTTCATCAAAAAAATGGAGACACTGTTTTTGATTTTGATACCCAAGGTATAGATATGTTTGTGGAAGGTGATTGGGTAAAAGCAGAAGGCACAACATTAGGCGCTGATAATGGTTTAGGTGTGGCTACCATAATGGCTATTTTAGAAAGCACAACTATTTCGCATCCAGCTATTGAAGCTTTATTTACCATTGATGAAGAAACCGGAATGACAGGAGCTATGGGTTTAAAAGGCGGTTTATTAAGTGGTGGCATTCTTCTTAATTTAGATACCGAGGAAGATGATGAAATTGGGGTAGGTTGCGCTGGCGGTATTGATGTAACAGCAACACGAACCTATGATGAAGAAGAAACGCCTGAATTTAAAATAGGTTATAAGATATCAGTAAAAGGTTTACAAGGCGGACATTCAGGGATGCAAATTCATGAAGGCTTAGGTAATGCCAATAAAATAATGAACCGCTTATTGTTTGATGGGTTTGAAAATTTCGGATTACGAATTTCTGAGATTGATGGCGGCAGTTTACGTAACGCTATTCCGCGAGAAAGCAATGCCATTGTTGCTATTGATGCTATTCATCAAGACTTATTTAAATCAGAAATGAAGCAACAAGTTGAGATTCTTAAGAAAGAACTTAAAACCATGGAACCCGATTTAGAAATCAATATTTCAAAATCGGAAACACCAAAAAAGATCATGGATTTAGGCGTTCAAGAAGGATTAACAAGGGCTATTTACGCAGCTTTAAATGGTGTTTATAGAATGAGTGCTGATATCACAGATTTAGTAGAAACTTCAAATAATATTGCCAGAGTTATTGTTAAAGATGGGAATATTAAAATTGGTTGTTTAACGCGTTCATCGGTTGAGAGCTCTAAAATGGATTTAGCCAATACACTTCGTGCTACTTTTGAGTTAACAGGTTGCGAAGTTGAATTCTCAGGAGATTATCCAGGTTGGGCACCCAATATGGATTCGCCTATTTTAAAAGTAATGGAACAACTTTACGAAGATTTAAATGGTGAAAAACCACATGTAGCAGCGTGTCATGCAGGTTTAGAATGTGGTATTCTTGGGCAAAATTACCCAGATATGGATATGATTAGTTTTGGACCAAATATAAAAGGTGCGCACTCACCAGACGAGCGTGCTCAAATTTCATCAGTTCAAAAATATTGGAAGTTTGTTTTGGCGATTTTGAAGGCTATTCCAGAGAAGTAAATTTTAATAGTTCGTTTAACGTGTTCCTTTTATGGCTAGTTGCGTTGGCGAGCACTAAGTTAGTAAATAGAAAGCGAACCAGAGGAAAATCCGCGAGGATTTTCGTAAGTAGGCTAGACCAAGCAATTAATTATACACAGTGTTTAAGCAGGTTTTTATTCAGATGCGATTTCATTTCGGTCAAATATACTCTTTCCTTTTTTCCATTCCTTAAACCCAACTTTTCCGAACTTATTAAGTAAATCTACAGATTTATAGGCTGTTCCGTTCACTCGATATCTTATGAAAAGAACTTTGTATTCCATTTCTATAGTTCCATTAATTAATATGTCATATTCAGTTCCAGCTTCTTTTAGCGCGTTGTCAGTTGCTTCTTTAACTGCCTTGCGTTGGCTTTTAATCCAAGCGTCAGAATATCCACTAACTTGAATTCCGTCTGAATTTTGGATATTCAGTTCTTTATTGCTCAAAACAGAGTATTTCATAATATTTATTGAACAACTTGATAGTGATAAAATCAGAATTAGGTACAAAATAAACTTTACTTTTTTCATTTCAAATGTTTTTTTAGGGTCGGTTTTGTCAACTTGCTTACAATTTAATGATATACGTTCGTTTTAATGACTTATATCAGACGATACTGAAACAAGTTCAGCACAAGTAAGCGAAGTTAGAATTTTCTTACTAGAAAAGCAATACGTAGTTCTGAGTATTTTTAAAGAGTTGCTAACACTTAAAATAAATTAATTTTTAGCTTTCTTTTTAGGTTTACTAGCTTTTGCCAAAGGATTAAAAGCTAAACATAAATCCAACCAATAGGAAAGGTCTTTATCCGTATCAAAACCATCAGGTGTAACAAAAATATAACCTTTCATAGGTCTACCTGTAAAATTCATGGGTAAACATTCAGGTTTTTTAAGCTCATCTAAATAACCTGATTCTCCAATACGAGCCATAAATAAACTAGCACCAAATTTTTTATCGATATGAATGCCACAAAGCATTTTATTGGCTACTTTAAAGCACAAACCACCCATCATTTTAAGTTCATCAAAACTAATATGTCTTTCTTTTAATTGTTGCCTGATTCTATCGGCTAAAAATTCGTCGTAGGCCATAATTTACTTTTTACGCGGTCTGTTATTTTCCGAACTACATTATAAATAAAAGCATTGGTTTTTGCGTAATGAAATGAAATTATACTTACTATAATCATAAAAATAATAGCGCCAATTACAGCCTCAGTAGGATTTAAAGATTTATCAAAAAAACGTTTCAAGCCATAACCTGTAAAACTTCCGTAAAGTAAAATAAAATGAATGACATAAATAGATAATGTTTTCTGTCCAATTCTAGTAATTATATCGTGTTTTAAAAACCTTTCAAAAAAATAAAAAACAGCAAATATAAATAGCACATTGCCGAGGCGTGTAAATAAGTAATTATAATCTGCGCTTAGTTTAAGTAGTTCTATATCAGTAATATAAGACAGCCTTATTAGTAATTCAGATGAATGGTATAAAAGTAAATAGCCAGCGACAAAAAATGTAATGATAGTCCATAATTTGAAACGTTCACGATGCACGTGCCTGAAGAAAACAGTAGATAAAAACGCACCAAACGCTGAGTAGCCAAACCAGGGTAAAATGGTAAATACGGAGCCATTTATTTTGGTCATATAGTTGGCTACTATTAATGGTAAATTGGTTATTTCTATATTTCGATAAAGTGGTTCTGATATAAAACAAACAGAGCCAAATGCAAAAAGCGTAATAGAAAATAAATAACTATGGCCTTTAAATAAAACATGCAACGCGACTAATATAATGAGCGATAAACCGATGCATTGCAATACATCTACTACTAAAAAATAGGTACTAAATTGACCATGATACCAACTTAATAAATTCACGCGAAGACTATAACCAATAGCCAATAGTACGAAACCTCTTATGAGTCCTTTTCGTATTCTTGGTTTATCATTGCCTTTAGCATAAGCGCGCAATAATAAATAGGTAAAAACCAAACCCGAAATGGTGAAAAACACAGGTGCCGTAATACCTCTAAAATAAGACCAAATAGCATATACTGTATTGGTTGGGTCTCTATAAATAGGGTCGATAAGTGTATCTATAAAATGCCCTTGGAGCATCATTAAAATCGCAAATGCCCTAACGGCATCAATAAAATATAAACGGTTAGTTTGCAAACAATATGAGTTTATTGCGATAAATATACTTTTAAATTATTAAAACTTAAAGTCGCTAAAGTGTATATTTATAGAATCATAATTATATGTATGGAGCAAATTATTAAAACCTTTTCAGATTATGCTTGGGGTTTACCCTTAGTAATTTTATTAATTGGCGGCGGATTGTATCTTTTAATTTTATCAAAGTTTTTACCATTTCGATATTTGGGTCATGCTATTCAAGTGCTACGAGGTAAGTATGACGACCCAAATGACCCAGGACAAATTTCACATTTTAAGGCTTTAACAACAGCATTATCTTCTACTATTGGCATGGGAAATATTGCTGGTGTTGCAGTGGCTATATCTGTTGGTGGTCCAGGGGCCATGTTTTGGATGTGGATAAGTGCCATTGTGGGTATGTCTACCAAATTTTTTACATCATCATTAGCTATTATGTATCGTGGTAAAGATAGTGCCGGCGAATTACAAGGTGGTCCCATGTATTTTATAGTGGAAGGTTTAGGTAAGTCTTGGAAACCTTTAGCCATTATGTTTAGTGTATTTGCTATGATTGGTGCGTTGCCTGTTGTAAATGTTAATCAATTAACCCAGGCAATAAACGATATTATATTAACCCCAAATGGTATAGAAGTTGGATTAAAATCGAATCTTATTTTAGCTTTTATATTAGTGGCACTAACCTCAGTAATTATTTTTGGTGGTTTAAAGCGCATAAGTAATGCGGCATCTAAAATGGTGCCTTCTATGGTTCTATTATATTTTATATTGGTTTTATTTATTTTAATTTCTAACTATGAAGTGGTACCGAAATATTTCATAATGATTTTTACAGATGCTTTTTTAGCAGATTATTATGAGGGTGATGCCTTTATGGGTGGTGTTTTAGGAGCTTTAATTTTATTAGGAATTCGTAGAGGTGCGTTTTCAAATGAAGCAGGTATAGGTACAGCGCCTATGGCTCATGGTGCGGCAAAAACTGATGAGCCAGTTCGTGAAGGTTTAGTGGCTATGTTAGGCCCTGCAATAGATACTTTAATGGTATGTACGCTAACTGCTTTGGCTATTTTAGTTACTGGCGTCTGGGAAACCACTTCAGATAATGGCGTAAGTTTAACGGCATCTGCATTTAGTAACGCAATGCCTGTTTACGGTAGTTATTTGCTCATGGTTTGTGTCTTGATTTTTAGTATATCTTCATTATTTTCTTATGCGTATTATGGTTCAAAATGTTTGTCGTTTTTAATTGGCGCAGATAAAAAGCACTATTATAATTACATATATATCCTTAGTATTGTATTAGCTGCCACAACACCATTTAGCGTGATGTTGAATTTAATTGATGGCGTTTTTGCACTCATGGCTATACCAACTATGTTAGCTACTATTATTATGGCACCACGAGTAACAAAAGAAATTAAGGCATATTTTAAACGTGTTAATGAAGACTAATTATAATTTAAATACCCCTGTTTTCGAAAGATTAGCCCCTCTATAAATTTTAGATAATAATTACATTTACCTTTTTTAGATATTAATTATGAAAGATAAAAACAACGCAAAAGCCTATTGGAAAGAAAACATTAAATATGTTCTCATCTTAATGTTGATATGGTTTATCGTTTCATTCGGTGCCGGCATTTTATTTAAAGATGCTTTAAACAGTATAAAAATTGGGGGCTTTAAACTAGGGTTTTGGTTCGCACAACAGGGTTCTATGTATGTGTTTGTAATACTCATATTTGTTTACGTTCGATTGATGAATAAATTGGATAAAAAATATGGATATGACGAATAGTATTTTTTTAGTAGAGTCGATAGGCGTTCAAAATTGGACCTATATTTTAGTGGGAATTACATTTACAATTTATATAGGAATTGCTATTTGGACCAGAGCAGGTTCTACCAAGGAATTTTATGTTGCTGGTAGTGGTGTGTCTCCATTAGCCAATGGTATGGCAACTGCCGCCGATTGGATGAGTGCCGCATCATTTATATCTATGGCAGGAATTATTTCCTTTGCGGGATATGATGGTGCCGTGTATTTGATGGGATGGACTGGTGGCTATGTGCTTTTAGCCTTATTGTTAGCACCTTATTTACGCAAGTTTGGAAAGTTTACAGTTCCTGATTTTATAGGTGATCGTTACTATTCTAATACAGCGCGTTTTGTAGGTGTTGTTTGTGCGCTTTTAGTCTCTTTTACCTATGTAGCAGGACAAATGCGAGGGGTAGGATTAGTCTTTTCTCGTTTCTTAGAAGTTGATATTAATACCGGTGTTATCATCGGGATGATTATCGTTTTATTTTATGCTGTTTTAGGAGGCATGAAGGGGATTACCTATACACAAGTAGCACAATATTGCGTACTTATTTTTGCCTTTATGGTGCCTGCTATTTTCATATCCATTCAAATGACAGGAAACCCCATTCCACAATTAGGCTTTGGGAGTACATTATCTGATGGTTCTGGAACGTATTTACTCGATAAATTAGATGGATTAAGCACGGATTTAGGTTTTAATGAATATACCGAAGGCTCAAAATCAATGGTTGATGTGTTTGCTATAACATTAGCACTAATGGTAGGTACAGCAGGATTACCACATGTTATTGTGCGTTTCTTTACAGTAAAACGCGTTAAAGATGCTCGTAAATCTGCAGGTATTGCTTTATTGCTTATTGTTATTCTATATACCACAGCACCTGCTGTTGCAGTATTTGCGAGAACAAATATGATTGAAACGGTTTCTAATCAGCCTTATTCAGGTGTGCCAGAATGGTTTAAAAAATGGGAAACTACGGGTTTAATAACTTTTACAGATAAAAATAATGACGGATTTATTCAATATGTGGCAGATAAAGAAAAAAACGAATTGGTTGTCGATAATGATATCATGGTTTTAGCGAACCCCGAAATTGCCCAATTACCAGATTGGGTTATTGCATTAGTTGCAGCGGGAGCATTAGCTGCAGCATTATCAACAGCTGCAGGATTATTATTGGTGATTTCATCATCAGTTTCACATGATTTAATAAAGAAAATGGTGAATCCGAATATCTCAGAAAAAGGTGAATTAATAGCAGCACGATTGTCGGCAGTTGTTGCTGTTTGTGTAGCGGGTTATTTTGGAATCAACCCACCAGGATTTGTTGCAGCAACAGTGGCGTTGGCATTTGGTTTAGCAGCAGCTTCCTTTTTTCCGGCCATAATTTTAGGTATTTTTTATAAACGGATGAATAAAGAAGGCGCTATTGCTGGTATGGTGGTTGGTATTACAGCGATGCTTTTATATATGGTTAAATATCGATTAGGATGGTTTGACGACGAACTTCCTAGTAAAAGTGAATGGTGGTTCGGAATTTCTCCCGAAGGTTTTGGTAGTATCGCTATGATTCTTAATTTTATTGTTTCAATAGTGATTATGAAATTCACAAAAGCACCACCAATGGAAGTTCAAGACATTGTCGAAAATATTAGAATACCAAGTGGAGCAGGAGAAGCAACAGAACATTAGGAATAAGTAAAATTTAATGATTAATTTATTCTTTCCCTTTGGGAAAGATGTATGAAAGACAGAAAGGGCTATGAGTAACTATCACATAAAACATTTAGAAGAATACTATCAAGTTTATCGAAAATCTGTTAGAGAACCCGAAAATTTTTGGGAAGAAATAGCCGAAGAACATTTTATGTGGCGCAAAAAATGGGATA
>JBAQZZ010000296.1:0-2830 GCA_049791475.1 Flavobacteriaceae bacterium
TAGAAAAGTATAAAACAATATCGTTAGCGTTCATTTTTAATCTGTTTTATAAAAATTATAATTCCAAGTAGAGTTGGTGCCCAAAGGCCAATAAAAATCCCATGAAGTTCATTTCCCTTTAAGAATAAATATTCGGCAACAAATATAATTATGGCACAAAGTGCCAACATAAATAAATTAGCTGGACCTATTTTTTTAATAAAATTCATTTAATAACTGGTTTATTTCTCTAAAATAGTAAAAAAAATAATTACTACTTAGTAATATAGTATAAATAAAGCTGTTTTATCTTTGTAAAAAAAAGCGATGTCTGAAGATAAAAAACCAGATCAGGTAGTATTTAATGAAGAAACCCAAAAATATGATGCAGCATTAAAGCCTTACGCTACCAATGTTGGCGCACCAGCTATTCAGGTGACCAATAATTCAGCTTGGAAAAATAGAAACGTTCATAAAGCCAATCAGAAAATTCAAGCTAAATATCTTGAGTTAAAAGCTGAATACGAAAAAATGATGGAAGAGCTAAAGTATAATAATTTGGTTTATGGTGCGCGCTTTAGCTTTGAACCTCTTATTGGAGAAACGTATCATCTTTATCGCGATAAAAATGAAAATCCATTTTTATCTATAATAGCGCCAACTGATTGTAATTTCGATTTTTTAGGTAGTTTCTTGCTTAGCAGTGAGCAGGTCTGGAAAAAAATATGAGTAACTTTTATTATAAACCTTGTGAAGTAATTCAAGTTCTATCAAAATTTAAAAATCCCACAAACACTATGTTTGTGGGATTTTTTTTGGAATATTTTATATTCCTAGCGGAGAAAGAGGGACTAACCAAAATTTCATTTTTATAGCATTTACAGGGCTTAAAACGACCCTTAAAATTTACAGACCCCGAATTAGCCCCTTTTTATGAAAACTTTAACATTACAATGAGAAATTATAGTCAATTTAACATAAATCGAATCATATTAATTTATAGAGTCTATTTTAGCTATAGGTGTTCCCTTTAAGCCAGCCTTAACCAAATAGGCAATATATTCTGCAAATGGTTTTATGTTTTGGCCAAAGCTAGCACTCTCTAAGGCATTCATATATTGATCCCGTTCCTCAACAGGGATAACAGTCCAAGGGTAGCCTCCTGAGGCAAGCATTGCGTTCATTAAAAACCTTCCCATACGTCCATTACCATCCATATATGGATGCGTGTACACAAAAATAAAATGCCCTAATACTGCTCTAACGCTAGCGTGTTCTTCATTTTCTATTAATTCAAATAGCAAGGGCATTACGTCACGAACAGCTTCTTTGTTTATTGGTGTATGCTTAGATTGGCTTATATAAACCTGACCATTTCTGTATCCAGCCAAATCTGAAGCTTTCAATAAACCAACAGCGATACTTGGGGAAAATAATTCTCGATACCAATCTCCATGATCTTTATCAACTACTTTACCTGAATTTTCTCCCTCTAAAATCCTAACGACACTTTCTTTTACAGCCGTAAAAGCCTGCCAGTAACCTCTTGCTGCCATAGCATCTTTTTGCTTACGGTCTTGTTCATTTTCTTTAGCATCCCAAGCACCACTCCTTACACGTTCAATGAGTGCAAGTGTTACTGTATAACTTTCAATAGATAAAGAATGATAGGCATCGGTTGTGTAAATTTCTTCTATATTTTTGATATAGGCTGTTTTATCTTTTGGTATTCCCGGAGCTTTTGGAAATACATCTATGATATCCTTTCTCATATTATGCCACATCAATTTAATGCGATTCACATAAGGTGAACGTTCCCGTAAATCGAACTTAATTGGTGTGGGTTCTTCAAATGGGTCTGACTCCCTAACATCGTAGTCGGCTGATTTCATGGTTTTTAAAATATCATCTGCAATCTTGTCCTGTTCTAGATTTCTAAAGGCTCCTACCAACCTACCTGCAATAGTTGAATGACCGCCATCAAGTAAAATACCTAACAGTTCAGAAGCATCTTTAATCATCATTAATGCGGTTCGGGATTCTATAGATTGTTTTGTGAATACGGATGGTGTAGAATAAATTATAGATGATGCTAGATTAACCACCCTGATACCATGTAGCACTTCTATCTCTGCCACATTTGGCAATGTAGATTTCATAACAAAAAGAGATGTGCCAAATAGTAATGAAGTGGGTAAGTTGTTGCCTTTTGATGAACGTATGATTAATTGCGTTGGAACAGAATTATTTCCTGCATGAAGTATGAGGGATTGTTCAGCAGATACACAATAATCATCCCCATATCTATCTTCTAAATATCTCGCACAAAATTCCCAAAAGGAAGAAAACCAAGAAGTACTATCCCCTTTTTGCTCATCATGCGGTACAGCGATGTACCATCCTTTAATAACCTCGCGAATAAATCCATTCTTAACCAATCGCTCTCTATGTACTCTAGTCAAATCAGACGCTTTTATGGCAACTAATTCTTGATCTTGAATTATTTTTAATTTTTCTAATGATTCGGCTAATTTCTCTCCTGGTGTTGCCATTTTTTTTAATTTGTGATAATACTATTAATTAATGATGTGTTATAGTTATTTATTTAAGGTGTATTTATATTATTAATTAATGATGTGCTATTATTATTGATTGATGCAAATATAATCAAATAAACATTGATGTCAAATGAATAAACCATTAAAAAATGACATTTTATATTAAAAAAAGAGAGTAGAAAATATCAAAATATTAATTAAAATATTATAAAATCTATATAGATTATGAGTGAAAATGGATAATCTGGTAAAAGTGAATGACCTATTCCAGACTAAAGTGAGCAGGATAATAC
>JBAQZZ010000297.1:0-1623 GCA_049791475.1 Flavobacteriaceae bacterium
CATTCAAAATAACGACCAAGTGCTTCACGTTTTGTTTGATTTGAGCCACATATTTATCAAGTTTTGGTTCCTTACCAATTTCATTTTGCTTGCTTATAATGATAGTTTTGTAGGGAAACGGAGTCAGCTTGCAGCAGAGAAAGTCGCTGAAAGTATGGGACTCACAACCGTAAAGCAAGTACAGTTTGAAAAGGGATTCAATCTAAAAGAAATACGATCAGAAATCAAACGCCGACATGATCTGACCATGAAACAATTCCAGCCCAAATCCTTTGATGATTATTTAAAAGCGATGGAAGCTAATGGTGTTAAGGTGATTCCAACAATAAATAATCAAAATAAACTACAAGGCTTTCGGTTTGAATTTGATGGACACAATCTAAAGGGCAGTGAAGTGCATCGCAATATGTCTCTTGGAAACATAGGAAAACAAATATCAGGAATAAATGGAGCAAGCATATTGAAAGAAAACAATGTAAGTATCAAACTAGCTGTTAAATTCATTGACCTGACACCTAACCTAGCCTTAAAGATCACCAAGTTCATTATTAAAAAAGTAATTGATAAAGGAATCGGAATAGGATATTAAACTAAACGTAACAATCATGACAAAACTTGAAGAACTAACAGCATTAGTAGTAAATGAAATCAACGATTTTAGCCAGTGTATCGAAAAGCTTGATAAAATTAATAATCAGTTAAAAGAGACAAAAATCAAGATGGATTTGATCGAGTATAAATCTATTATTGAAAAACATGAACAAAAATTGGACTCACACACAAAAGCTATTGAACGCTTTGAAAGGCGTTTCGAATACAAAATAAAACAAGCCAAAATTTATCCTACTTGGGCGGTTGTGGTTTTTATTGTAGTTATTGTAATAAGTATAGTGTCGGTGTTAAACCCCATTTTGTGAATGAAGATTGTAAAAGATTTGCGCCTACAAAGGCCGTAACCCAAAGCCAGTTTATACTTACATAAATAGCTAATAATATACTTATAAGTATAAAATTTCCAGCTATAGCTCTAACAACACGATTTTTCATAGTTTTAATTTTTATGAGCACCTAAGAATTTCTTCACTAGATTGCCCACCACAGGTTAAATTATCAAAATAACACCTTTTATACTGTAGCACTATTAATATAGCTACCATTAAAATTATTTATAATTATAAAAAACTTAAAATTCTTTTTGAGCTTGCTTTTTAATAACGTGCCATACGACCTAAAACAGCACCAAACACATCCTATTGCACTTGATTTCAGTATTTTAAACACCATAAAAATCTGAGGATAATGATCCATATAGATCATAATCTTACCTAAGTTGATGGGGCAATTCAAGATGCTCATAATTAAATTGAATACTTTTTTGATGACATTTCTATTTTAATACGATATATAATAAAACAAACTATCATGACTACAATTAAAACACAATTGCTCACTATTTTAACAGCTACCTTTATTGTATCCTGTGTTTTTTCCAATTCACAAAATGATCAAGAAGATTATGATAGCAACAATTTTACCAGTCGAGAAAACAGCAAAACATCAAAGGATAAGAACCTAAAAAATGTTAAGGTTTACGATGATACTAATGGTTTAGTAATCTTACAC
>JBAQZZ010000298.1:0-17003 GCA_049791475.1 Flavobacteriaceae bacterium
ATAAAGGAAATGAGCCGTACAATTATTTTATGACCTATTTAATTCCTGAATCTGAGTTAAAAATTTATGAGTTCAATAGGTTGATTAAAGATTTAAACGGGCTATCAAAAGAATCATTTCTTATAAAACTTGATGCTTGTTTCCGTATTGAAAATAGAGGATCAGAATTATACAAACCCAATAATAAACATCATTTTAGTATGTATTTGGATGGTGAGTTTTACTCGCTTTATTTAAGAAAGAATAATTATAATTTCAATACATCACTCGATACTTTAGATACTCAAATTTTGTATAAAACTATTTTAGAACCTATTTAAGGCATTCAAGATTTACGCAACGATACCAGAATAGATTATTCTCATGGTAAAAACGATTTAGTAAACATTAAAGAAAAAATTGATAGTGGCAAGTTTACTGTAGGTTTTGGCTTAGTTCCTATAACTGTAAATGAATTAAAAGCCATTGCTGATGAAGGCTTAACAATGCCTCCAAAAAGCACCTATATTGAACCCAAATTGCGCAGTGGCGTGACTATATATGAATTTTAAAAACGCTTATTTGTTTGTTGTTAAGTCGTTAACACCTTTCAACTAAACAAATAAACGCATAAACAAATAAACTTTTTAATGAGTATTGAACAAAACCTCAAAAAAATAAAATCTTCACTCCCAAAACATGTTACTTTGGTTGCTGTTTCGAAAACAAAACCTGTAAGCGATTTAATGGAAGCCTACAATGCAGGACAGCGAATTTTTGGAGAAAATAAAATCCAAGAAATGGCAGAGAAATATGAAAATATGCCAAAAGATATTGACTGGCACATGATAGGGCATGTTCAGCGAAATAAGGTAAAATATATGGCGCCTTTTGTAAGTTTAATTCATGGTGTTGATAATTTCAAACTGTTAAAAGAAATAAACAAAGAAGCCAAAAAAAATGATAGAATTATAGATTGCTTGTTTCAAATAAAAATAGCGGAAGAAGATTCAAAATTTGGGATGTCTGTAAAAGAAGCTTCAGATATTATACAATCGAAAACGTTTTCAGAATTAGAAAATGTAAGTATTACTGGTGTTATGGGAATGGCAACGTTTACTGATGACCACAATCAAATACAAAAAGAATTCAACCAATTAAAATCTACTTTTGAAGAATTGAAAGCACTGCAAACTGACAACTGTAAACTACAAATTGTAAGTATGGGAATGAGTGGTGATTATGAACTAGCAATTGATTCTGGAAGCACGATGATTAGAGTTGGAAGTAGTATATTTGGTTCTCGTAGTTAACATTTAAAAGTGAAAAGTTAACAGTTTATGAAAGAGTCAATATTGAAGAACAAAAGTTATGATTTTGCTATTTTAATTGTAAAAACTTATAAATCTATTTCAACTAATAAGAAAGAATATACTTTATCAAGACAGTTACTTAAAAGCGGTACTTCAATAGGAGCTAATATTAGAGAAGCAGAATTTGCTCAATCAAACAAAGATTTTATAAATAAGATGAGTATTGCCTTGAAAGAAGCAAATGAAACAGAATATTGGCTATTATTACTTAGAGATACTGACTATATTGAAGCAGATAATTTCACCATATTAATTAATTTTAATACGGAACTTATAAAAATGTTAGTTTCGACAATTAATACTATGAAATCAAAAATCCGTTAACTTTTAACTCTTAGTTTTTAACTTTTAACTTAAATATTTGTACGCAATATTAGACATAGAGACTACCGGAGGTAAGTATAATGAAGAAGGTATAACAGAAATTGCCATTTATAAATACGATGGCCATGAAGTAGTCGATCAATTTATAAGTCTTGTTAATCCTGAACGCGATATTCAACCTTTTGTAGTAAATCTCACAGGCATTAAT
This sequence comes from Flavobacteriaceae bacterium, assembly GCA_049791475.1. Taxonomy (GTDB): domain Bacteria; phylum Bacteroidota; class Bacteroidia; order Flavobacteriales; family Flavobacteriaceae; genus CAXBID01. The sequence continues at coordinate 1,885 of JBAQZZ010000298.1, forward strand.
AGCAATATGCTTCGCAACGCTCCAAAATTTTATGAAGTTGCAAAACGCATTATTGAAATAACTGAAGACTGTATTGTTGTTGCTCACAATGCGCAATTTGATTACCGTATTTTAGGAACGGAATTTAGACGATTAGGCTATGATTATAAACGTAAAACTTTATGTACCGTAGAATTAGCGAAAGATTTAATTCCTGAGCAATCATCTTATAGTTTAGGAAAACTCGTGCGCTCTTTGGGTATTCCTGTTACCGATAGGCATCGTGCTTCTGGTGACGCCTTAGCTACTGTGAAACTTTTCAAAATACTTTTAGATAAAGATTCTACAAAGAGTATTATTCAAAAATCGATTCGATTAAACCCTAAAAAACAATTAGAACCTCGGCATATTGATATTCTTGAAGGTTTACCATCAATTACCGGTGTATATTACATTCATAAAGCCGATGGTGAAATTATTTATATTGGAAAAAGCAACAATATAAAAAAACGAATCAATCAGCATTTTACTAATTCAAACCATAAATCTAAAAAAATTCAAGTTCAAGTAACCGCAGTTACCTATGAAGCTACTGGTAGCGAACTTGTGGCACTTTTAAAAGAAAGTGAAGAAATTAAACGCGTTAAACCCATACATAACAGAGCTTTAAGGCGTAATATTTTTACACATGCGTTATATAGCTTTAAAGATGACAATAATTATTTGAACCTTAAAATTGATATTGCCGACGGGCGAAAAAAGCCAATCACCACGTTTAGTAATAGACAAAGCGGAAAAAGTTTTATTACAAAAGCAATTGAAGATTATAATTTATGCCAAAAACTTTCTGGACTTTACAAAACAAAAAGCAGCTGTTTTAAATATGAAATAAAGGAATGTGAGGGCGCTTGTATTGAAAAGGAAGCTCCCGATGTTTACAACCAACGTGTACAATCCTTAATTGAAAAAAATAGTTACGTTAACAAAAACATGGTAATTATTGATAGAGGTCGTGAAATTGATGAACGAAGTGCTATTTTGATTGAAAATGGTGTTTTTAAAGGCTTAGGTTTTTTTAACTTAAATTATCAAATAAATAACCTTAAAGTTTTAGAATCTATAATTACACCCATGAATAATAATAGACATACACAGCACATTATTCAAAGTTATTTGAGAAAAAATAAACGTTTAAAAATCATTACACTAGATTAAAATATGAAAAACTTCACCTTAATCCTTTTACTGGTTATTAGTATTCAAGGGTTTTCACAAGAAGCATATAATTAGGAATCTTACAGGGTTACTTTAGGAGATATTGAGAGCAGCACTTTTGCAAAAGATTCTACAGCAAATGCTATAGTAATTTATGAAGAAGGGAAAAGTTATGTAGACAAAAATGATTATGATTTAAGAACAGAAGAGAGATTCAAAAAAACTCATTAATACTTCTAAAGAAAAGTAACTAATCTTTTTGTTACATTTGATATAGAACTCATTTAAACTTTTTGGATTGAAGCGAAAATTAGTCGTTTTGTGACCAGTTCAAGGTTTTTTTGAGTTGCATAGCATCGCTACGGAATGAAAAAAAGACAAAAAGTGGGTGCAAAAGGGCAGTTTTTAGCCAATTAAAAAAGTTTAAATGAGTTCATAATGAAAAATTTCTTTGATAAACATTGGAAAGCGAGAATATATAAAATAATTTATCATTCAGACACTCCTGCTGGAAAATTATTTGACCTTATCCTTCTTGTAGTCATTGTAGCAAGTATTTTATTGGTAATGCTTGAAAGTGTTGGCAGTATAGATTCAAAATATCATGACTTTCTAAACATTGCTGAATGGATAATTACCATTTTATTTACAATAGAGTATATTCTAAGAATTATCACAAACTCAAGCCCTAAAAAATATATTTTTAGTTTTTATGGTATTATAGATTTGCTTTCTACAATACCTAAATACTTATCATTTTTCTTAGTTGGTTCACACTCTTTAGTGGCGTTAAGAGCTTTACGTTTAATGCGCGTTTTTAGAATTTTAAAACTTGGACGATTTATAGGCGAATCTAATAACTTGTTAAAAGCACTAAAAGCTAGCAAAGTAAAAATTGCAGTATTTATGTCTTTTGTTATGATTTTATGTGTCATCTTAGGAACTGTAATGTATTTGGTTGAAAGTGGTCAAAACAGCGGTTTTACAAGTATTCCTCGAAGCGTCTATTGGGCAATTGTAACCCTAACTACAGTTGGTTATGGAGATATTGCTCCGCTTTCTCCCTTAGGGCAATTAATTGCATCTTTGATAATGATTGTTGGATACGCAATTATAGCTGTACCAACAGGAATTGTGACATCTGAATTCGTTTTATCACAAAAAAAAGATAAAAATATTGATGATAAAATAGATACTTCTAAAAAGCATTGCCCTGAGTGTCTAGCTAGTGATTTAAAAATAAATGCTAAATTTTGCTACGTCTGTGGATCAGAATTAGATTAACCAAATACTACTTTGAATTTAAATCCTACAAAAAAATATCTAATATCAATTGTTGGGCCTACTGCTATTGGCAAAACAGTTTTGAGTATAAAATTAGCACAACATTTTAAAACAGAAATTATTTCAGCCGATTCTCGTCAGTTTTATAAGGAAATGCAAATTGGCACCGCAGCACCTTCTTTTGAAGAATTAACATGGGCTAAGCATCATTTTATTCAACATAAATCAATTCAAGAAAATTATAGTGTAGGTGCTTTTGAAAAAGATACTTTAAATTGTTTAAACACACTTTTTAAAACCTATAATGTAGTTATTATGGTTGGTGGCTCTGGCCTTTATGTTGATGCTGTGACGAATGGTTTAGATTATTTTCCTGAGGTAGATTCTAGTATTCGCAAAAGCTTAAATCAGCAATTAGAAAATAAAGGAATACAGCATTTACAAAAACAATTAAAAGACTTAGACCCAAAAACTTTTGAAACCATTGCTATAGATAATCCGCATCGTATTATTCGGGCTTTAGAAATTTGTATTGGAACAGGCAGACCTTACTCTTCTTTTTTAAATAAAGACAAAGAAAAGCGAAATTTTAAAACCATAAGTATTGGTCTTACAGCGGAACGTCAACTAATTTACAATCGCATTAATAAGCGTGTAGATATTATGATGGAACAAGGTTTATTGAAAGAGGTTGAAAGCTTATTACCACATAAAAATTTGAATGCATTAAACACGGTTGGGTACAAAGAATTATTTCATTACTTAGATGGTGAATGGGAATTAGATTTTGCTGTTTCAGAAATTAAAAAAAACACACGCCGTTTTGCAAAACGCCAATTAACTTGGTTTAAAAAGAATGAAAATACGCTTTGGTTTAATTACACATTACCAATTGAAAAGATAACAAATCAACTTGAACAAATTATAAAAAGTTAAAATGAAAATTAATGAAGATGCTTTAGATAATCCTGTTTGGAATGCCATAACAGATACTCATTTTAATGAAGGTATAGATTATGGCAATGTGAAATTCTACAAAACTGATTACACGCCTTTTGGCGCTTGCATAAATGATGAAGATATGGCTTCTGCTATAGAAAAACATGCGCAATTAATTGATGACTTCTTTATTGTAGGTAGTAAACCCAAAATGCCAAAAAACTTTAAACCTGCAATAAAGTATGTTGGCAACCAAATGATAATTTATAATAAAATAAATCATCCAATAACTGAAGATATTATAGAATTAAATAATACGCATTACAATCAATTAATAGATTTAATTAAACTTGTATATCCCGAATATTTTAAAGCAAAAACAAATACTTTAGGAAGCTATTACGGTATTTTTAAAAATGACAAATTAATTGCTGTAACTGGAGAACGCTTTCAAACTAAAAATTTTATTGAAATAAGTGCCGTAATTACACATCCAGATTACACAAGAAAAGGCTATGCAAAACAACTAGTCACACATACTGCAAACGCTATATTTAACAAAAACAAAATACCTTTCTTACACGTAGATGTTACTAATTTAGAGCCCATAGCTTTATATAAAAAACTAGGCTTTACTATTAGAAGAGAACTTGAGTTTTGGAAAATTTGTCGATAAAAAATATTAAAAACAAAGTTTTTGGGGTTAAACTATTAAGTTTTTAGGTTTTTTATCGAATATATGTGTGTTTTGTCGTATTTTTATTTCCAATTATTAGTTTTGATAATCTATAATTACGCTTAAATTCCTTCAAATTAGTAGCTAAATTAAAATATTGTTACAAACAACCATAATACTACACCTATGAAAATGACACTTAGCTTAGTAGTTTTTTTATTATTTACAATCTCCATGATTGGTCAACGTATAGTTTTCCCTGGACAAAATCAATTATACCGTCATTTAGATGATCCCTCATTTATATCATTAAATGGAGAATATAATATGACTGGATTACTTCAGGTATCAGATTCAGATATAGCGCAAACATCTCAATATATAGCCGCTCAATTATCATTTTTTGATAATGTTGCATTCGGATTAGATTATTCTAGACATAGTTTCGATGCTTTTCGATATTCTCAATTATTTTTTAGTGGTCGTTATAAACTTGAACTAGGAAATCAATTCCATTATTTTAACATTGGTGGTTCTATTGGTTCTGGGAAGTTAAACGAAGTAGATACTTCAAAAGATAATAATATTAATACTATATACAGATTAGGAGTACATTATACAAACTTCAATCTTACTATTGGGGGTTACATGACAACCTATCCAACGCAAATAGATCCTTTAATAAATTCAACAGATCCCCTTTCAACAACCGAAGGATTTACCGTTTACCTTTCCTATCAGTTAGCGCTTTCAGATTACCTGCGCTTAACACCTTCTGTAAAGTATAATTCATATGATGAACTTGATATTTATGAAGGAATTGCATCTTTAAACTATAAAGGAAAGTATGATTTAGCCATTTCTTATAAGGATGATTATTCAATAAACGCAATGTTGGGCGCTAAATTTTTTGATAGATTAAAAGTAAGTTACTCTTATGAAAGTGCCTTGGGCGCTCAAAATTTTAATGATGTACATGCTTTAGGAATTTCTGTAGATTTAAGAGCTAAAGAAGCAGACATACCTGAATGGTTAGCAAATGTTAAGCGAAATAGAGAAAAAATTAATCGTTTAAAAAAGGTTAAAGACAAACCTATAGTAGCATTAGAAGTGCCTGAAACTACTATTGATACTACAAATGTTGCAAAAACAGAGACATTAGAAGATATTGAAAAAGCTGAATTAACAAAATACCCAATAATGACTGAAGATGCGCCTTCTGATATTGTTGACAACCGTTTAAAACCTGGTTATTACATAATTCTTGGTAGTTACAAGAAGCTTGAAAACGCCGAAAAAGAAATACAGCGATTGAGAGACAATGGAGCTTATGCGAGATACGGTAAAAAAGACGTTAATGATGATTTTAATTATATTTATGTAGATCGTTATGATGACAGAGATATTGCTATTAAACGTACCATATTAAAACAAAGTGAAAAAGGGTTTGAAAGAGTTTGGTTACTTCGTGTTAAATAATTTAACTATCACAAATCAAAAAATATCATTAAAAAGAAAATCTCAGATTAGTAATTAATCTGAGATTTTCTTTTTAATGGTAGTTTATTTAGTTTTTAAAAGAGCGTAATCTGCCCTTCTGAATCAGTATCGTCTTCATTTTTTATTTCAGAATTTTTAGTCGTATTAATATCTGAAAGTGTTTCTTCATCAATTACCTCTAATTCGTCTGCATGAACCTCTTCTGGAGCTTCATAAGGAAGTGGATCCAATAAATTAATTTGATTTACTTTATCTCGTGTTAACTGATTTCCTTGAGCAGAAAGTCCTTTTACATCAATAAATTCTTCAAGATTTATTTCCAAATCGTCCTTTCTATCTTTTCCTCGTTCTTTTGCAAATACAACTTCAGCCATCGGTTTCCAATCGGTTGATACAATTTCTAGTTGTGAGTTTGGATGCTCAGAAATAAACGATTCTTCTCTTCCTTCATTTTCAATTAAGAAGCGTTTAACATAATACAATTCCTTCTCCCCATTAAAATAAATAGCTGAAATAGGTTTTTTTGGCACCCATTTCTCCATTACAATCATATCATCATCAAAATGCATGGTAACTTCTGGTGTTACTGTTTTAATAGTTCCAGATTGTGTAATAATTAACAACTTATCTTCACCTCTAAATTCGCCAACCAACTCGCCTCTTCCATCAACATTTAAACGTTGAACAGCATCATCAAACCATATTTTTCGTGGTTTTAATGTAGAAACTCCTTTTTCTTTTAATTCAACTCGTTTAACTGAATACTTAGTAACTAAATTACCTTTTGAGGTTCTTGCTTTAATAAGAATATCCGCAAAATCGATGTCCCATTTCAATTTTTTTATACTTCCTGCCTGTCTTAATAAGATTGTAATAACTTCAGCTTCCCCATTAGGATTAGCAGAAAAATACAACACGTTAGAGCCTTTATTTCCATTAGTTAAATCGTATTCTCTATCGCGTGTAGTACCAGTCACAGCAAAACGTTTTATGTATGAAGGCCCACCTTTTCCATCTCTATAAATCATGTTATAAATGGTTCGCTTGTCTTTCTTTTTAAATACAGCTACGTGAATAATATCTTTACCTATAAAAGTTTTAGAATCAACTTTGGTTACCATCATGATACCTTCTTTAGTAAACACAATAATATCATCAATATCGCTACAGTCGCAAACATATTCATCACGTTTAAGCGATGTTCCAATAAACCCTTCTTCTCTATTTACATAAAGTTTAGTGTTTCTTATAACCACTTTAGTAGCATCTACATCATCAAAAGTACGTATCTCGGTTTTTCGTTCTCTGCCTTCTCCGTAATCTTTTTTAAGCCTTTTAAAATAGGCGATGGCGTAGTCAATAAGGTTTGCTAAATGATGCTTAATTTCGGCTATTTGAGTCTCTAAAGCATCAATTTTTTGTTGTGCTTTATCAATATCAAATTTAGAAATACGCTTGATTCGAATTTCAGTTAATCGCACAATATCATCTTCCGTTACTGGGCGCTTTAGATGTTTAACATGTGGTTGAAGCCCTTTATCTATAGCGCTTATAACACCTTCCCAAGTCTCTTCTTCTTCAATATCGCGGTAAATTCTATTCTCTATAAAAATACGTTCTAAAGATGCAAAATGCCATTGTTCTTCAAACTCACCTAATTTTATTTCTAATTCTTGTTTTAAAAGCCGAACCGTGTTATCAGTTGAACGACGCAACATTTCAGTAACACCAACAAATAAAGGTTTGTTATCTTCAATAACACAACCTAAAGGCGAAATTGACGATTCGCAACTTGTAAAAGCAAACAACGCATCAATAGTTTTATCGGGTGATAAACCAGATGGCAAGTGTATTAAAATTTCGACCTCAGCTGCTGTATTATCTTCTATTTTTTTAATCTTAATTTTCCCCTTATCGTTAGCCTTTAAAATAGAATCTATTAATGTAGATGTTGTTGTACCAAAAGGGATTTCAGTTATAACTAATGTGTTTTTATCTAACTGTGAAATTTTTGCACGAACACGAACTCTACCTCCACGTAAACCATCATTATAGTTAGAAAAATCTGCTTCTCCTCCTGTGGGGAAATCGGGTAAAATGGTAAAACGTTTTCCCTGTAAATGCTTTACTGACGCATCGATAAGTTCAATAAAATTATGCGGTAATATTTTGGTAGATAAACCCACTGCAATGCCTTCGCCTCCTTGAGCTAAAAGCAACGGAAACATGACTGGTAAATTTATCGGTTCTTTTCTTCTACCATCATAACTGGCTTGCCATTCGGTTATTTTAGGATTAAAAACCACATCCATCCCAAACTTAGAAATTCGTGCTTCAATATAACGAGAAGCTGCTGCACGATCGCCTGTTAAAATATTTCCCCAGTTACCTTGGGTATCAATTAATAAATCTTTCTGACCAATTTGCACCATAGCATCGGCTATACTTGCATCGCCATGAGGATGGTATTGCATCGTATGACCAACTATGTTTGCTACTTTATTATAACGCCCATCATCCAAGTCTTTCATAGAATGCATAATACGACGCTGTACGGGTTTAAACCCATCCTCAATTGCAGGAACTGCACGCTCTAAAATAACATAGGATGCATAATCTAAAAACCAATTTTTATACATACCAGTAATTCTGGTAATGGTTTCTTGAGGCTCGTCTTGGTTGTTTGTTAAATCGTCGTTTTGGTCTTCTGTCATTAAAAACTCCTAATTTTTTGGTTTTCCGTTAAGATATGTTTTTCCTTTTTTACGTCGGTTTTTAGCGTTATCATTAACATGCTCATGTAAATGTAAATAATCATAAGACCTCTTTACGCCTTCTTTCTTATTTTTTTTATATAACATTTTAGTTTAGTTTTTTGAATCTTGTCCAAACAAGGTTCTCGTTTAGTTTAGTTATCTTCAATTATATCTAATTCAACTTTCAAATTATCAATAATAAATTCTTGTCGTGTTGGTGTGTTTTTTCCCATATAGAATGATAATAAATCTTCAATTGACATATTATCATCAAGCATAATAGGATCTAACCGAATATTATCACCTATAAAATGCTTGAACTCATCTGGTGAAATTTCCCCAAGTCCTTTAAATCGAGTGATTTCTGGTTTTGGCTTTAATTTATCTATCGCATTTCTACGTTCTTCTTCGGAATAACAATAAATAGTTTCCTTTTTATTTCTTACTCTAAATAGTGGCGTTTGTAAAATATATAAGTGGCCTTCTTTTATAACTTCAGGGAAAAATTGCAAAAAGAATGTAATGAGTAACAAACGTATGTGCATCCCATCAACATCGGCATCTGTTGCAATTACTACATTATTGTAACGCAAATCTTCAATCGATTCTTCTATATTTAAAGCGGCTTGCAATAAATTGAATTCTTCATTTTCATAAACAATTTTTTTGCTCAATCCATAACAGTTTAAAGGTTTTCCTTTTAAACTAAAAACCGCTTGCGTATTAACATCGCGAGATTTTGTGATACTTCCTGATGCTGAATCACCCTCCGTTATAAAAAGGGTTGATTCTAAATTGCGTTCGTTTTTTGTATCTCCAAAATGAACCCGACAATCGCGTAATTTTTTATTGTGAAGACTTGCCTTTTTAGCACGATCTTTTGCTAATTTTCTAATGCCCGATAACTCTTTACGTTCACGTTCGGCTTGCATGATTTTTCGTTGAATCTTTTCAGCAGTATCCGTATTTTTGTGCAAATAATTATCTAAATATGTTTTTACAAAATCGTTGATATACGTTCTTACCGTAGGTAAATCGCCTCCCATATCTGTAGAACCCAACTTGGTTTTAGTCTGACTTTCAAAAATGGGTTCCATCACTTTTATAGCAATAGCACAAACTACCGATTTTCGAATATCTGAAGCATCATAGTTTTTACCATAAAATTCGCGAATAGTTTTTACAAACGATTCTCTAAATGCATTTAAATGTGTTCCACCCTGCGTCGTATTTTGTCCGTTTACAAAAGAGTGATACTCTTCGCTATATTGTGTTTTACTGTGAGTAAGCGCTACTTCAATATCATCACCTTTTAAATGAATAATTGGATATAATCTATCCGTTTCATTGATGTTTTCTGACAATAAATCTTTTAATCCATTTTCGCTATAATATTTTTCACCATTAAAAACTATGGTTAAACCTATATTTAAATACACATAGTTTTTGAGCATTTTGATGATATACTCGTTTCTATACTTATAATTTTTGAAGATGATTTCATCTGGAACGAAAGACACTTTGGTGCCTTTTCGTCGTGAGGTATCATCGAGCAAATCTTGAGTCATTAAATTACCTTGCTCAAATTCTGCGGAAGCACTTTTGTTATCACGTGTAGATTCTACTCTAAAAAAAGATGACAAGGCATTTACCGCTTTTGTACCAACGCCATTAAGTCCAACCGATTTTTTAAACGCTTTGGAATCATACTTTCCGCCGGTATTCATTTTAGAAACAACATCAACCACTTTTCCTAAAGGAATGCCACGGCCATAATCTCGTACGGTAACTTTAGTTCCTTGAATAGAAATTTCGATGGTTTTTCCAGCACCCATAACGTACTCGTCAATCGAGTTATCTAAAACCTCTTTAAGCAGAATATAAATACCATCATCTGGCGATGAGCCATCACCCAATTTACCAATATACATTCCTGGACGCATACGGATGTGCTCTTTCCAGTCGAGTGAGCGTATATTGTCTTCGGTATATTTGGTTTCTAAAGCCATTAAATTCTGTTGATTTTATAAGATAAGATGCTAATATAGTACAACCAATCAAAAAATAAAATAACAAGGTTGCAAAGTAATTAACAATAAAAAAGCAATGTTGTTGAGAACATTTTTTTCATACTAAATATACTTAAATTTACTAAAAATGTAAACTAAAACCTCAAGAATTATTTAATATAAAACGGGTGAAGAAAAACGGCTTTTAAATAGATGATTTTTTAAGGGTTTTTGAAGAATAATTAGTCCATTACCAATAATTATTCTGAATTTTGTAACTCGAAATATAATTCTAAATACCCGAAATTAATTATAATATAAAATCTATTTCTAAAATAAACTACCCCGAGGCATCCCGATAGCTATCGGGAACGAGGAATTCTTTTCGATTAAAAAAGTTTGGGAATTGAATACAATTTGATGACGTATAAAAATCTTAGAGTTTTATTCTGAAGCTTCTTCTGCATACTGTTTTAAAAATCTATTTCTAGTGGCAAGCAAATTAGCAATGTACTTTTCTAAAAACAACCAATTGGCAAATTTTCCTAAAACACCATAAGGAGATTCAAAATTAAAAACATCTACCATTATTGTCTCATTCTTCATTTCATGAAAATGGTGTTCATGACGAAAGGATTTGAAAGCACCAAGAATCATCTCATCAACAAAGTAATTAGGCGCATCGAACTCTGTGATTTTTGAAGTTAAATGTTGAACAAATCCTAAATGTTTTGCTTCAAAGCAAACCCATTCATCTAATTCAATTAACCCAGCTACCTTACCAGCTATTGCCTTTTTATTAGAATATTGAAGCGACTTTTGATGAATATCAATGTTACGTGCTAAATCAAAGCAAGTTTTTAAATCTGCTTTAATAACTGTCATTGTTTCAATTAGTGGCATTATAATTTATTTTTTTTGAAATAATAGTACTACACTACAATTCGAAAATATAAATTTAACCGTAATTATAAGATTTTTAGAATAATTTTCGATATACGGCACTCAGATTAAGCCTTTTGTCGATAAAACAGGATTATCTTGATGCCTACACATTAAATAAGAAATGCATCACATCGCCATCTTTTACTATATAATTTTTACCCTCAACACGCATTTTACCAGCTTCTTTTACCTTGGCTTCACTTCCAAACGATACATAATCATTATAAGCAATAACTTCAGCTCTAATAAAGCCTTTTTCAAAATCGGTATGAATCACACCAGCCGCTTGTGGTGCGGTAGCGCCTATATCTATTGTCCAAGCACGAACTTCTTTTACACCAGCCGTAAAATATGTTTGTTGATTAAGTAACTTATATGCTGAACGAATTAATTTTGCAGATCCCGCTTCATCTAAACCAATATCTTGTAAAAACATTTGACGCTCTTCGTAATCGTCCAATTCATTAATATCGGCTTCTGTTCCAACAGCAAGTACTAAAACTTCAGCATTTTCATTTTTCACAGCTTCTTTTACCAAATCAACATAGGCATTACCAGAAACTGCCGAAGCTTCATCAACATTACAAACATACATTACAGGTTTATCTGTAATAAATTGTGATGGTTTTACAAAATCGGCATCATCATCTTCACTAAATTCTATGGCTCTAACAGATATTCCAGCTTCTAAACTTGATTTTATTTTTAATAAAACAGCCTCTTCTTTTTGCGCATCTTTATTACCTGTTTTTGCAGCACGCTTAACTTTATCTAATTTCTTATCTACAGTTTCTAGGTCTTTAAGCTGTAATTCCATATCGATGGTTTCCTTATCGCGAATAGGGTTTATGTTACCATCAACATGAATAATATTTTCATTATCAAAGCAACGTAATACATGCAAAATAGCATCCGTTTCACGAATATTTGCTAAAAACTGATTTCCTAAACCTTCGCCTTTACTTGCGCCTTTTACTAAGCCTGCAATATCTACAATCTCAACGGTTGCTGGCATAACACGCTCTGGTTTCACTAAAGATTCCAGTTTTTCAATACGTTTATCTGGTACATTTACAACCCCAATATTTGGTTCGATAGTACAAAACGGAAAGTTAGCACTTTGCGCTTTGGCGTTTGATAAACAATTAAACAACGTTGATTTTCCTACGTTTGGTAATCCTACAATGCCTGCTTTCATTTTCTTTAGATAAATTAGATTAAAGATACAAGAACCAAGACTTTGGTTTTTGCGAGTGCAAATGTAGTTATTTCCATTGTTATTTTTTGTAACATTTTTTAGCTTTAATCGTTAAGTTTGTATAAACCATCATCAATGAAAAAATTACTTTTTACTACAACCCTTTTTTTTGTTTGCTTTTTGACCTTTTCGCAAAGTATTACAGCTAAATTAGTTGATAAAACTACCAAAACCCCTATTCCATTTGCTACCATAAAAACAGGAGAATTTAGTGGTGTTATTTCTAATGAAGAAGGCTATTTTACAATAAATAGTCAAAACGATATAAAAACGGTTACTATTTCTTGTTTGGGTTATCAAAATAAGATATTGAGTATAAAAGACATTAAAACTTTAAGATTTTTAATTGAATTAGACCTAGCTATAAACGAATTAAACGAAATTTTTATAAGTAATAGAAAACCAAATGCAGATTCTATTATTGCGAAAGTGACGTTAAAAATAGCAGATAATTACGATTCCGATCTCAACAAATACAACATATTTCATAGAGCTACAGATTATGTGAATTTTAAAAATTTAGATTTCGAAATTGAAAAAGCATCACATTTTAAGAAAAAAAATCTTGAAGCTGCTAATACTAATTTAGAAGCATTATCTAAAAAAATTCGTGAAAGCGATATGAAATATTTCACAGATTTCAAGGGCGAATTATATAGCTTAGATAAAGACAGTTGCAAACTAATTGTAAATAAAGCTACAAAATTGATGGACTTTAAAAACGATTTTTCTGTTGATGATATTCAGGAAAAAGCACAAAAAATTATGCTAACGTATTTAGATTCTACAAAAACCTATAAACTAAAAACGGGCTTGTTTAAAATTGAAGATTCACTAGCCTTAAAAGATGAAGATTTTAAAGAAGATAACGAAAATGAATTTGAAATAAGCTATTTAAACAACCAAACGAAATCGTTATTAAAACATGCTCAATTTTATAAAAACGCCTTTTTAAACAAACTTTTAAATGCTAGTTTGTATGATTATACCTTTGAAGACATAACGTATAATAATGGCGATTTAACCTATATTATTAGTTTTGAACCTAGAAAAGGAAAAGCAAAATATACAGGTAAATTATTTGTAAGTGATGATACCTACGCCATTACCAAAGTAGATTATACCTATTACAAAAACCGCCATGGCGAAAAGCTCAATTTAAGATTTCTTTTAGGCATTAAATACATAGCTAATGTAAGTGAAGGCACTATTTTGTTTGAAAAGAATAGCGACAATAAATACCAGCCTAAATATATAAAACGCACATCTGGGAGCTATTTTTATGTAAACCGCGATTTAAAATTTATTGAAAATAGTCGCACCAGAAACAAAGTTGGTTTTAGCTTTAAAATTGAAGGTGACAACCTAAATAAAGAAGAATTATTAATTACTGCTACAAACAAATTAACGTTTTTAGATTTTCAGGCTGAACGTCAAGCAGAAAAAGTTTCTGTTACCATATTAAGTCAATACGAAAACACCATTTGGAAAAATGAAGAAACTTTAGAGCCTTTACAGGAAATGAAAGCGTTTAAAAGCGATGAGTGATTTTGATATTGCGCTTATCGATATGACATGAAATCGTTTTAATGTTTTATTTCATACGATAAACAAAGTTAGAATTTTCTTACCAAAAAGTCAATATATCATATCTTAAGTTTTAAAGTTATTATAAACAAAAAAATCCCAAGCTAAAAGTTCAGGATTTATTTTATAATTAAATATTGACTTAGTTTATACTTACTTATTTTGATTTATAACTGAAACAGATGTTATTTTAAATATATTGATCTCTATTTTTTTTTAAAAATTACAATATCTTGGTATTCTGATGATTCTTTATTTTCTTTCCAAAAACCATCAATAATTTTAACAATGTGTAAGTTTTCTTTATCCATCATTTCATTTAACTTGTCTTTATGAATAGCGATATTTCCTGATTTAACCTTATTATTCATTAACCTATATCCATTTTTTTTAATAGGAAATCCAAATCCTTCTTTTTTTGAAATAAATTCTTCATCTCTCATATCATATAGAAAAAAAGTTGAAAAAGCCATTCCGTTTTTTTTTAGAACTCTATTAATTTCTTTAAAGTAATTTTGGATTTCATTAACCTGCATATGTGTAAAAACAGAAAAAGAAAAAACTTTATCAAAGTATTCTTGCTTGTATGGGAATATAAAGTTTTCGGCATTTAAATGAGAGTTATTATATAAATCATTAAATAAAGGAATGAAAGCAAAATTGAAATTAGAATAATCTTCCCCTATTTTAGAATTACACCAATCAACTCCACTTTTAACTACATCGAATCCTTCATATTTTCCATTTGAATTTAAATAATTAGTTAGTGCTATAGCAGTTCTTCCAATACCACTACCTATATCTAAAACTGTGTCGTCTGGTTTTAAATTAATTTCGCTTTGTAATAATTTTAATTGGTGACTGCCTTGCGCAATAAAATCATTAGATTCAGCCGGTGAACCCGTATAAATATAACCTCTAGGAGGCACATACTTATGTCTGTTTCCTTTTATTTTATCTAAGGTATCTAT
>JBAQZZ010000299.1:0-16856 GCA_049791475.1 Flavobacteriaceae bacterium
AGTGAATAGTGAATAGTGAATAGTGAATAGTGAATAGTGAATAGTGAATAGTGAATAGTGAATAGTGAATAGTGAATAGTGAATAGTGAATAGTGAATAGTGAAAAATATTGAAATGAATAACGAAACAAATATATTACAAGATTCTCACGGTAGAGACCACGCCTATTTACGTATTTCGCTAATAGAGCGTTGTAATTTACGATGTACCTATTGCATGCCAGAAGAAGGTGTTAAATTATCGCCTAAAAGTCATTTAATGACCTACGAGGAAATTTATGAAATCGCTAAAACATTTGTAGATCATGGTGTTACAAAAATAAGATTAACTGGTGGTGAACCCTTTATTAGAAAAGATATTCCTGTTATTTTAGAAAAATTGGCAACACTGCCTGTTGAGCTTTCAATAACTTCAAACGCAGTAATTATTGACAAATTTATTGATATTTTAAAAGCTAGTGGCGTTAAAAAAATAAATGTGAGTCTTGACTCCTTAGATGAAGGCAAGTTTAAACATATTACGCGTCGACATGAATTTAAAAAGGTATACAATAATATTTTATTACTCGTAAAAGAAGGCTTTACTGTAAAAGTAAATGCCGTTTTAATGAAAGGTTTTAATGATAATGAAATTATTGATTTCATCAATTTCACTAAAAATTTACCAATCTCAGTTCGCTTTATAGAGTTTATGCCTTTTGACGGTAACAAATGGGATATGAGTAAAATGGTATCTTATGCTGAAATGATGAATTATGTCAATGATGCTTTTCCAGAAGATAAAATAGAACGTTTGCAAGATGCTCCAAACGACACTTCTAAAAACTATAAAATAAAAGGGTACAAAGGTAGTTTCGCTATTATAAGTTCTGTAACCAATCCGTTTTGCGATTCATGTAATAGACTGCGTTTAACGGCAAACGGTCAATTAAAAAACTGTTTGTTTTCATCTGGTGAGTCAGATTTATTGACAAACCTAAGAGCAGGAAAATCCATTGAACCCATTATTAAAAAAGCGGTACAAGCGAAACTTAAAGTTCGTGGTGGCATGGATACTTTAGAGAAACTTCAAGAGCCCAAATTACATTCAAATAATAGAAGTATGATTACTATTGGTGGTTAATTTTTATTCAAACACTAAACCTTTCTTATAGTAATTCTCACACTTTTTGACGCTGGTGTTTTTGCTGTGTGCGCAAAACTATCTAAAGGGACTAACACATTGGTTTCAGGAAAATACGTAGCGCAGCAGTTTTTAGGAATATCATAACCAACTACTTTAAAGTTATTAGCTTCACGGATAACCCCATTATATTCAGATCTCAAATTCACAACTTGCTTCTCTTTTAAAGCTCTATCTATCATGTCTTCACGATTCATGAAAATAATACGTCGTTCATTAAAAATACCTCTGTATCTGTCATCCAAACCATAAATAGTCGTATTGAATTGATCGTGACTACGAATAGTCATCATAATTAATTCTCCATCTTTTAATGTCCATTCAGGAAGTTTATTAACTGTAAAATTGGCTTTTCCTGTTTTAGTTTTGAAATTTCTATTTCTAGCGCCATTTGGCAAATAAAAACCTGCTGGTTGTTTTATTTTTTTATTATAATCTGTAAATCCCTCAACAACATCAGCAATATCATCACGTACTAAGTCATAATCATCTTTATATTGTAACCAATTTATATTAGTTCGATCTTTCAAAGTTGCATTTGCAATACCACAAACTACAGCAACTTCACTTAGTAAATCCTCAGAACACGGTTCCAAAATACCTTTTGTAGACGACACAATACCCATGGAGTTTTCAACACTTTGGGTTTGTACACCTGTTTTTTGATAATCTTTTTCAGAACGACCAAGACAAGGAAAAATCAAAGCCTCTTTGCCAGTTACTAAATGTGACCGATTCAACTTTGTACTCACATGAGCCGTTAAATTACAATTTGCTAAAGCCTGAGCAGAATAAGATGTATCTGGTACTGCTGAAATAAAATTACCGCCCATACCAAAAAATACTTTTACTTTTTTTTCATACATGGCTTTTATAGATTCAATAACACTATATCCATGTTCTACTTTGGGTTTGAATCCGTATTTTGCTTCAATTTTATCTAAAAAAGCTTGTGGAGCAGCTTCCCAAATACCAACGGTTCGATCGCCTTGAACGTTGGAATGTCCTCGAACAGGACACGTTCCTGCACCTTCTTTTCCTATACTTCCTTTTAATAATAACAAGTTTACAATTTCTCGAATATTATCAACTGCATTTTCGTGTTGAGTTAAACCCATGGCCCAACAAATAATTATTTTATCATTATTAAGAATTAAATCAAAAGCCTCATCAAAAATTTCTTTTGATACTCCTGAAGCTTTTAAGCAGTCTTCAAAATTATAAGTTTTTAAATCTGAAATAAACGTATCATAACCATCTGTATATTCATTTATAAAATCCTTATCAAAAACACCACCAATTCCTTCTTCCTTTTCTAATAATTTCAACAATATGGCTTTAAAAAAAGCGACATCACCATTAATAGTAACTGGTACAAAAACATCAGACAATTTTGTGCCACCTGTCAACATTTTAATTGGGCTTTGAGGATCTGTAAACTTCATTAATCCTGCTTCTGGCAATGGATTTATGGCTATTATTTTACCACCATTCTGTTTTGTCTTTTCTAAAGCCGAAAGCATTCTTGGATGATTGGTTGCTGGGTTCTGACCGATAACCATTACTAATTCTGCTTTGTATAAATCATCTAAAGTTACAGAGCCCTTGCCAATACCAAGAGTTTCAGATAGTGCGCTTCCACTAGCTTCATGACACATATTGGAGCAATCTGGTAAATTAGATGTACCAAATTCTCTAACAAATAATTGGTATAAAAACGCAGCTTCGTTAGTTGTTCTTCCTGATGTATAAAATGCAGCTTCATCAGGAGTAACTAAAGCATTTAGATGTGCTCCAACTTTTTCAAAAGCTTCATTCCATGAAATGGGTTGGTAATTTGATGCACCTTTTGGCAAGTACATGGGTTCTGATAATCGTCCAGATTTTCCAATTTCAAAATCTGATAGTTTTGCTAATTCATCAACAGAGTTTTGTGCAAAAAACTCACGATTAATAAGTTTGTTTTGCATTTCCTCCGCCATGGCTTTTATACCATTTTCACAATATTCTCCTAATGAAGAACGTTCATCATCTGGATCTGGCCATGCACAACCAGGGCAATCAAAACCCCCCTTTTGATTTATTTTTAGAGACACTTTTAATGCGTCTGAAGGTTTCATATATTTAGCTGCATGACTTACAGCCGACTTTACAGAATTAAAACCCGCACTATTGGTAGATGGTTTTTTACTTTTTAAATTAGTAAAATGCTCTGGTATTTTTGCTTTATCTTCAGCCTTTAAACTCATTATTATTTGAAATGCTCTTTATAAAATTTTTCGTAATCTTCTTTAAAATCTAAATCTACATTTTTTACTGGAGGTTTTAAAGCTTTAATAAAAGATTCACTTTTTTGTAAAAAATTTTTGGCTCCAAAATCTCCTTTTAAATCAGACAAATCATTTATATAATAACTATCAAAAAGCGCTGGAACTCCAAATTTTCTGTTCTGATAGGACGAAGCAATTATTTGTTTTTCTCCTTTTGAAAAACTGGAAATTATTGACTTTAAGTAAGAAACGGTAATAAAAGGTTGATCTGCTAAAACAAAAAGAATACCTTCGGGTTTATATGTCTCGTTTTGAAGATGTTTAGATGTAAAAGCAATAGATTCTCCTAAACCTTGTTCCCAATTTTCATTATTTAAAATCGTAATAGGAAAGTGAGCAATTGAATTTTCAATCAACTTAAAATTAGCCCCTAAAACCACATAAACAGTATCGACTTTTAATTTTAAAGCGGTTTGAATTGTGTGTGTAATTAAAGTACTATCGCCCCATTTGAGTAGCTGTTTGGGTTCACCCATACGCTTTGATGCCCCTGCTGCCAAAATAACTACAGCAATTTTACTTGGCATGAATCCGACCTGTTTTTCTACTTAAAGACATGGCTTGTCGTTTTCTTGAAAAAGCTAAAATTTCAGCCATTATCGAAATAGCAATTTCTTGTGGTGTTTCAGAACCTATATCTAAACCAGCTGGCCCATGAATAGAATCTAAAAACTCCAAATTAATATCTGGACAATATTCCATAAACTGAGATAATAAATCGCCTCTACGCTTTGTAGGTCCTAAAAGGCCTATGTAAGTTGGGTTTATACCTTTTAGAGCAACTAAATAACGTAAATCGTTAGCAAAATTATGTGTCATTAATAAAATAGCCGTTTGATTATCCATTAATGAAACATCCAAACCTTCTGCAGTTGTCGCAGTAAACTCATGAGCTCCAGGGAAATTTTCAATGGATTTCGATTCGGAAACTCCAGCTACTATAGAAACTTCCCATCCTGTAAGTGCTGCATATTTACATAATTGTACAGCGTCGTGTTCTGCGCCAATTATTACTAATTTAAAACATGGCGGCATGCTTTGTTTAAATACTAAACCACTTTTAGACTGTTTTTTGATTTCATTGTTTGAAACTGAAAAAAGAGTATTATCGATATAGACTAAAGTTCCTAAATCTTTAAACGCACCTTCTTCCTTTTTATATTGCGAATGAATTTCGAAGGAACTTCTGTTTTTTAAACATCTTAAAAATGAACTTAAAAAAGGTTCAGAAGGTTGAAAAATTTCTATAAGAATATATAGAATACCCTCACAACCCAAACGGTATCTACCATCATAAGTCATCATCTTGGAAACGCCCGTTTTAAAAACAGTTTCAGATTGAAGGCATATTTCTTTTTCAACACAACCACCACTTACTGCACCTATCATGTTCCCATTTTCTAGAATGAGCATTCTAACGCCTGGTCTTCGATATGATGAGCCATCTAAAGCTACAACAGAAGCTAAGACAGATTTTAAGCCATTCTCTTTAGCTAAAATAGCTTCTTCAACTATGTTTTTAAATTCGTGTGTCATTCATGAAAATTCTATACAAGTTTAACCTATAACGGGTTGACTTAAAGCAAAAGGTTGGTTATAATATCGTTTTCCTTTTAACTGATATAATGCATTTGCTAAGGCTCCAACAGCTGGTGGAAGCCCTGGCTCTCCTAATCCTGTTGGATCGATGTCATTTTTAACAAAGAAAACCTCAATGTTTTCAGGTGCTTCTGAATGACGAATCAATTGGTATGTATCAAAATTCATTTCATTAGGTGCTCCTTTATCAAAAGTTAATTGGCTATACATCGCATGACCGATTCCGTCTATAACGCCACCTTCAATCATATGTTTCGCACCGTCTGGATTCACAACAATGCCGCAATCAACCGCACACCATACATTTGTAATTTTTGGCTGTCCGTTCTCTAAAACCATGTCTACAACTTCTGCGACATAACTAGAATGACAAAAATAAGCTGCCACACCTCGATAAACGCCTGATTTAGTTTCACCCCAATTCGATTTTTCTTTAACTAATTTCAATACACCTGCGTAACGTTCAGCTTCATAGTCATGTTTTTCACCTACTGGATTATTAATAGCACGATTAAACAATTCTAATCTAAAATCTATAGGATCTTTTCCTGCCAATTCTGCAACCTCATCAAGAAATGCTTGTTCAGCGCCTGCTGTAAAATGAGAACGTGGTGCTCTCCATGCGCCCGTTGTTATATTAGTTTCTCCTTTTATTTGTTCAGCAGCATAATTTTCTACTGTGCCAGCTGGAAAACGATCTGGAAATATGGGCCCTTCTGGTAACCCTGTACCTTTTACAGTAAAAGCTATAAGATTATTATTTTCATCTAAACCTGCTTTATATCTTGACTTATATGCTGGTCGATAAGTTCCTTGGGTCATATCATCCTCTCTTGAATATATAAGCTTAACTGGAGCGCCAATTTTCTTAGAAATGGCAGCTGCTTCAACTCCAAAATGCACATAAAGTCTTCTTCCAAAACCACCACCCATTCGAGTCATATTTACGGTGACGTTCTCTATATCAAGATTTAATAATTTAGAAACAGATCCTTCAAGTGCTTCTGGTGTTTGTGTAGGCCCCACTAATTCTGCAGAAGTCTCAGTAACATTCGCAAAGAAATTCATAGGCTCCATAGTATTATGAGCCATAAAAGGTGCACTATATGTGCGTTCGATAACTTTTGCTGCTTTTTTAAATGCAGCTTCTGGGTTACCGTCTACTCTACTTTGTACAACTTCTCCAGATAATAAAGCCTGTTCTAAACTCTCTAAATGAGATTCTGAACTTTCCAATGGTCTTATAATTTCCCAATTCGCTTTTATTGCTTTTTTAGCCTTCATTAATGGCCATGTTTTATCACCTACAATAGCTATAAGTTGAAGAAATCCTTTTTCATCAGACCACGTTGGGTCTTCAATAGTTGTATCAATAATAAAAGCATCTGTTACACCTGGCATGCTTTTAATCTCTTCTTCATTAAAATCTTTTAATTTCATACCAAAAGCTGGAGGATGCTGAATCATTGCGAGTTTCATTCCTTCTCTTTTGAAATCTAAACCGAATAAAGGTTCACCAGTAACAATTTTTTTACCATCAACGTTTTTGATGCTTGTGCCTATCAATTTAAAATCTGAAATTTCTTTAAGTTCAACTTCTTCAGGAATTTCAATACCAACTGCTTTTGAAGCTATTTCACCATAAGTAATGGTTCGCTCTCCATTTTTTTCTTTAATTATGCCTTGAGAAACTGTTAAATCTGAAACGGATAACTGCCACTCTTTTGCCGCCGCTTCTAATAACATTCGTCTTCCTGTTGCTCCTGCCATTCTCAACGCATTCCAACTTAACTTAATAGAAAGGCTTCCTCCTGCAAATTGATTTTGATAAAATCCCGTATTTAAAGGCGCTTGCTCAACAACAACGTTTTTCCAATCTACATCCAATTCATCAGCAACTATCATTGGCATTGAGGTTTTTATATTCTGACCGATTTCTGGGTTTGGTGAATAAATAGTAACCATACCTGTGTCACCAATTTTTATATAGCCGTTTATATCAAACCATTCATTAGGAACTGCTAATTCTGCGATTTTTTTATCTGAAGTACATCCTGTTAACCAACTAAATCCTATCAACATACCACCACCAGCTGCAGCAGATACCTTCAAAAATGAACGGCGATTATATTGTGTTTTTATTTTTGTCATGATTTTAGTTTTAGAGTTTTGATGCTGTTTTGATTGCTTTTTTTATTCTTGTATAAGTTCCGCATCTGCAAATATTACCTTGCATTGCTGCATCTATATCCCTGTCTGAAGGATTAGAGTTATTTTCTAATAATGCCGCTGCAGTCATAATTTGTCCTACTTGACAATAACCACATTGCGGTACATCGTGTTCTAACCAAGCTTTTTGAACTGGGTGATCGCCATCCTCAGAAAGTCCTTCTATGGTCGTGATATTCATCCCTTCAGCTTGCGATACTTGAAGTAAACAACTCCGCATAGCATTACCATCAACATGAACAGTACATGCGCCACATTGCCCAATTCCGCAACCGTACTTAGTGCCTACTAAGTCTATATTGTCTCTCAAAACCCAAAGTAAGGGCGTATCCATATCTGCTTCAACAGTATGCGTTTTATTGTTGATTTTTAAATTGAATGTTGGCATGGTGTATTATTTTGAAGATTGATTAATATTTAGCTCTTCTAAAAATACAAAAAAATAGGATGCCTAGAGTTAATGCTATTATTTTAACATAGTTTTAGTAAACTCTAAAGCTCTGTGCTCATTATAATAAATATTATTTTTATCAATAAAACCAGCATGACCACCGTATTGAGGCATTTCTAAATATAAATTTAAATTAGCTTTTGCTTGTTTTACAGGATAACATTCAGGTGACAAAAACGAATCGTTTAATGCATTAATAATAAGTGTTGGCGTCTTTACATTGTGAATAAATTGGAGGCTACTACACTTTTCATAATAATCTAAAGCATTTTTAAAACCATGAGCTTTTGAAGTGTAAACATCATCAAAATCTTTGAGTGTTTTAATAGAATTAATCGCTTCTTCACTTAAATGATTTGGGAATTGTTTTTGCTTTTCTTTTAATCGTTCAATTAGATCTTTTAAAAATCGATCGTGAAATAACCTGTTCTTTATTTTATGAAGTTCTTTACACGATCCATACAAATCGCAAGGTGTAGATATGGCAATAGCAGATTTTACTTGTTCAGGAATATCGTTTCTTTCGCCTAAATATTTCAAAATAATATTAGCACCCAAACTGATGCCTTTCAAATATACTTGAGCGTACTTTTTCTCCGCAATAGCATGCTGAATAACGGCATTTAAATCTTTAGTTTCTCCTGAATGATAACTATAATAATTTAAATTTCCTTCGCCACTACAGCCTCTAAAATTAACACAAACCGCATCTACCCCATTTTCGTTAAAAAGTTTAGCTGATCCAGTAACGTAAGGACGTTGCCCATGCCCGTCTAATCCGTGTAATAAAATAATGAGTTTGTCGCTTTTTTCTTTTGAAAAACTCCAATCTAAATCTAAGAAATCGCCATCACTTAAAGTGATACGTTCTCGTTCTTGCTTTACGTAAACTTTTCTAATTAATCCAGAATATACGGTTGCAATAAAACCTTTTTTAAAGTAGAAAGGTGGTTTGTAGGTTGATTCTATTATTGGCATTTTTTAGTATTCAGTTGACGGTCTGCAGTCTGCAGTTGTTATCGTTTATAATAAAATATTTTGTTCATTTTTTACTTTGCGTCTTTGCGTCTTTGCGTCTTTGCGAGGAAAAATGTAGATTCTCATTATAACACCAAAGACGTAAATTTAAAATCTTTTCCATTAAATAAGCCTTTATCACTTAGTTTTAATGATGGTATTACCAATAACGCCATAAACGATAAGGTCATATAAGGTGCATGTAATTTACTTCCTAATGCTTTTGCCATTTTATCCAGTTCTGCGTATTGTTTTCCTATAGTTTCGCCATCTTTATCACTCATAATACCTGCAACTGGAAGCGGCACTATTTTCTCTTCTAAATTGGAAACAGCACAAATACCGCCTTTATTTTCTATAATTAAATTAACAGCTTTACAGATAGCGTCATCAGAAACTCCAACTGCAATTATATTATGAGAATCATGACCAACAGAACTTGCAATAGCGCCTTCTTTGAATCCAAAGTTTTTAATAAATGCCATAGCTGGTTTTTGATCCCGATAGCTATCGGGGTGGTAACGATTAACAACAGTCATTTTTAAAATATCTTTATCAATATTTGAAACTAAGTTACCGTTTTCAATTAAAGTCTCTTCAATAATTTGATTGGTTACTAATTGGCCTTCTAAGGCTTCAATAACTCGAATTTGTTTTGCTGAAGATTCTACTCTAAAATCTAAAACTTCTTTTTTATTACAATTAAAATTATTTAAATTTTTAAATGACACTTGTTTTATTAAAGATTGACCTTCATTAAAAACCAATTGGCCATTAATATAAGTTTGTAATGTTTTAAAATCTTTTAAATCTTCAATTACTATAAAATCTGCATCATCACCTTCCTTTAACAAACCAACATCTAAGTTATAGTGCTTTACAGGATTAAAACAAGCTGCTTGTAACACTTTAAAAACATCCATCCCTTTTGCAACAGCTCTAGAACATAATTGATTAATATGACCAATAATTAAATCGTCAGGATGTTTATCATCACTACAAAACATCATATTTTCAAAATGTTCTGGTAGTAAATCGATTAAAGCTTCAAAGTTTTTGGCTGCGCTTCCTTCTCGTATTAAAATTTTCATTCCTTTTTGAAGTTTCTCTAAAGCTTCTGCATAAGTAAAACATTCATGATCGGTTGAAATTCCTGCATTTATGTATTTTGTAATATCCTCACCTCTCAAACCAGGTGCGTGTCCATCTACAGGTTTATTATAATGTTTTGCCCAAGCTATTTTCTTTAGCACGTCATCGTCATCAAATAAAACACCTGGGTAATTCATCATTTCCGCTAAATATTTTATTTCTGGATTGGCCATTAGAGTTTTAATAGCTTCAGAATTGATGACTGCTCCAGCAGATTCAAAAGTAGTTGCAGGCACACAAGATGGTGCTCCAAAATTGAATTTGAAAGGCACTTTTTTACCATTTTCAATCATAAAATCAACACCTTTTACACCTAAAACGTTGGCTATTTCATGAGGATCTGAGACTGTTGCAACGGTTCCGTGAGTCACTGCAATTTTGGCGAATTCACTTGGCACTAACATGGAACTTTCAATGTGAATATGTGCATCTACAAAACCAGGAAGGATGTAATGATTTACATTGTGATCCTTTTCTATAATATTTGAAATTTTTCCATTTTCAAAAGTGATTTCGCCCTTGAAAATGATTTTATTTTTGATATTTATTATGTTGCCTTGGATTTTCATTTGATTAAGATGCTTCGACTGCGCTCAGCATGACATTATTACTTTAATTCAATTTTTAAAATTTGTTTTGTGTTATCAGTAACTCGAAATCTGTTATCTGCTCTTCGGTTTATTACCCAAACGACATCTTCACCTGAACATAATAACCATGTGTTTTCTTTATCAATAAGCGAAAACTTTTCATCTTTAAAGTATTTACTAACTTTCTTTTTCCCTGTCATTCCTAATGGATAAAACACATCGCCTGCTTTATGCTGTCTTATGCTTAACGGAAATTCCAACTTGTTTTTATCAACAAATAGGATATGAGTATGTTTACCAAAAATAGCGTCATCCCGATAGCTATCGGGATCATCAAAAAACAAAGTTCCAAATGGTGTTTCTACCTGTTTTTCATGTTCTAAAATTGACATCGTTTTACTTACTTCAAAATTAATTTCACTTAAAAGTAAATGCTTTCTATTTTTTATTAAACGATGTGTCTGCGAAAAAACTTGTTTTCCAGTTTCTGCATCCAATAAATCTAAAACATCATGCCATTCTGTAAATCCATAATCTTTAAAAACTTCAAATAAATAGGCTTTTGGGTTATTAACTTTTTTAAACTCTGAAATTTTAAATGCTATATGGTTTTCATCAATAGTTTCAATAGCTCTTTTTAAAACGGCATTGGTACTTTCTTCAACGATATCAGCGGTATCGTTGAGGTTCTGTAGTGTATTTTGAAAACTTTGTAATAAACTTGGATTTATTTCTTTTAAAATAGGAACCACTTCGTGCCGCAGTTTATTACGCAAGTATTTAACCGATTTGTTACTACTATCTTCTCGCCACTTAATATTATTTTCTTTAGCATATGCTTCAATAACTTCACTTGAAAATGGCAACAGCGGTCGTACAAATTTTTCATTCACTTCAGGAATCCCTGTTAAACCTTCTAAACCTGTGCCTCGGGTAAAATTTATTAAAAAAGTTTCTAAATTATCATCGGCTTGATGTGCGGTTAAAATAAAGTCGAAATTTAATTGCTCTGCTAACTCTTCAAACCAGTTATACCGCAATGCTCTAGCAGCCATTTGAATAGATTGCTTTTGTTTTTTAGCATAGGCTTCAGTGTCAAAACTTTCAATAAAAATCTCTAAATCTAAATTTTCAGCAAGATCTAAAACAAAGGCTTCATCAGCATCACTTTCATCGCCTCGTAAATTAAAATTGCAATGCGCTAAAGCAATGTTTAAATTTAATTTATGGCACAAATGTGTTAAAATTACGCTATCAATTCCGCCCGAAATAGTAATAAGCAACTTCTTTTTATTAAGAAAATTGAGTTTATTGGTGATATGTTTTTGAAATTCAGATAGAAACATTAGTTAAAAGGAATAAGGCATTAGTTAGCTAGTTTGTTGATAAGTGAATTCAACATTTTTTCAACTTCTACAGATAAAGAATTAATTTTATTTAAATCTTCTTCAGCAATAAAACCTAGATTTAAAGCAACTTGTAACTGTGTTTGCATTTCATATAAAGATCCCCTTGCTATATTTAAAAACCTAATATAGTCTTTTGTGTAATTTCTGCCATAACCTTCTGCTATATTTGATGGAACTGAAACGGAACTTCTCTTTATTTGTGATGTTAAACCAAATTTTTCATCATCAGGAAATTGTTTAACAAGTTTATAGATTAGTGTTATAACATCCATCGATTTCTGCCAAACAATTAAATCTCTGTAACCCTTCATTTTACAAACTTACAATTTTATCTATTCTTGTAACTACTTAATAACTTATCCCTTTTTAACTTCTCACTTATGCCTTTTACCTTATGTCTTTTGCCTTATGCCTAGTTTTCTAATACCTCCCGCATCGCTTTAGCCTTAACCAAACACTCCTCGTATTCTTTTAATGGGTTGCTTTTAGCAGTAATGGCGCCACCAACCGAATAGGATATATACTTTTTGGTTTCGTTGTATAAAATACTTCGTATTACCACGTTAAAATCGAAATCGCCTTCAGGTGAAAAATAACCAATTGCCCCAGAATACAATCAGCGTTTGGTTTCTTCTAAATCTTCAATAATTTTCATTGCTGAAATTTTAGGAGCGCCTGTCATACTGCCCATTGGGAAGGTGCTTTTTATAATATCAACTGGATGTGTGGTTTCTTCTACTTTTGAAGTTACTGTAGAGATCATTTGATGTACTTGATTAAAGGTGTAAATTTTACATAATTCTTCAACGTTTACACTGCCTTTAAGTGCTGTTTTAGATAAATCGTTACGCACCAAATCTACTATCATGATGTTTTCACTACGTTCTTTCTCGTCATTTAGCAAATTGGTTTTAAGTTGTTTATCTTCTATCAAATCGGCTGAACGTCTTGCGGTTCCTTTTATGGGTTGCGAAATAATCGACTGCACTTCCTTTTTTAAATAGCGCTCTGGTGATGCACAAAGCACATAGCTACCATACATTTTTATGAATGAAGCAAACGGTGGTTTAGAAATTGTATTGAGTTTTTTATAAGTTTCTAAAGGGTTTATCGTGGTGTTTTCGGCATAAAATTCTTGACAAAAATTAGCCTCGTAAATATCGCCTCTATGAATGTGCGCTAGCATTGTATTTACTTTCTCGAAATACTCATCTTTATGAATGCGGAGCTTAATTTTAATATTATTAGGCAAATTACCAGGTTCTTCGTCCTCGCAATGACGAATTTGTTCCAAATCGTCTTCAAGTTCATCATCAACATAATTTAAATATTGAATTTCAACGGTGTTTCCTTTAATCAAAAAGAGTTTTTTAGGCTGAAAAAAGTATAAATCAGGAAATTCTAACACATCAAAATTCTTAGATTGTAAAACTTCAACATCGTTTTTTAAATCGTAAGTTATATATCCAAAAATCCAATCGTTTGTATTGGTTTGGTATTCTTTTAGCTTTTCAAAACCTTGATGATAATCCGTTTGAATACAAGTAAATGCATCCACAGCCAAAACCGCATCGTAACTTGAGTAATTTTGTTGATAATTATTAGAATCTAACCAAACGACATCATCAAACTGTTGTGCCCAAATGAGCATTTGATTCTTAAATTTTTCGATATTCTCGAAAGTATGAATGTATTTTGTCCTCAATTAAAAGTATTATAGAGCAAAGTTACTTAGAATACTTAAAAATTTAAGATTTTTGTACATTAGTTTAAATATCAAAATAATATGTTCTCATTAGAAAACGACAAACTCAAAATAAGTGTAAAAAAAATTGGTGCAGAACTTTGTGAAATTAAGTCTGTTAAACATAAAACCGATTTTATGTGGGATGCAAATCCTGCGGTTTGGGGAAGCTTTGCGCCTAACCTATTCCCTATTATTGGCGCTTTAAAAGAAGATACTTATACTTTTGAAAATCAAAAATACACGCTTCCAAAACATGGGTTTGTTAGAAGTAATGACCATGTTAAGTTAATAGAACAAACTGCCAATAGTTTGACTTTTGGATTGTCTTATTCTGAAGATTCACTTAAAATTTATCCTTTTAAATTTCAGTTTGCTATAACCTATACTTTAAAAGATAATTGTATTGACGTATTGCATACCATTAAAAACGTAGATGATAAAGCCCTATTTTTCTCAGTTGGTGGGCATCCTGCTTTTAAATGTCCTGTTTTTAAAGATGAAAACTATGAAGATTATAGTTTAGAATTTGAAACCATTGAAAACTCCAAAAACCATCTTATTAATATGGAAAATGGTTTAATTTCATCAAAAACAAAATCACTTTTCAATAATTCAAATACCATCCATTTAAACCACGAACTGTTTAATGAAGATGCGCTTGTTTATAAAGATTTAAAATCGAGAAAAGTAACTTTAAAAAGTGCAAAAAAAGGCCCTATACTTTCAGTTAATTTTCCCGACTTCTCTTATTTAGGCATTTGGGCAAAACCCAACGGAAATTATGTTTGTATAGAACCTTGGCTTGGTATTGCCGATAGCGAAACTACCAATCAAAATTTAAAAGACAAAGAAGGTATTTTAAAACTCGACCCCAATAAAACATTTAAAGCCACCTATAGTATTGAAATACATAACAGCCATTTAGCCTAGATTGAATTTTAAGCTTAACTTTGCCAGCTAAATAGCATACCGTGACTTTTGAAGATTTAAATTTAAACACACCGCTTTACAACGCCTTAACCGATTTAGGCTTTACAACACCCACACCCATTCAAGCTGAGGCTTTTAATATGGTGGCTTCTGGTAAAGATATGGTTGGTATTGCGCAAACAGGTACAGGTAAAACCTTTGCCTATATGTTGCCTATTTTAAAAAACTTACCGTTTTCAATGCAAGAAAACCCAAGGGTTTTAGTTTTAGTGCCAACGCGCGAGTTGGTAGTGCAAGTGGTTGATGAAATTGAAAAGCTTTCAAAGTATATAAATAATCGTGTTTTAGGAGTTTACGGTGGTACCAATATTAATACCCAAAAGCAAGCCATTGCAGAAGGTGTAGATATTTTAGTAGCCACACCAGGCAGACTTTACGATTTAGCCTTAACCCGCGTTTTACAACTAAAATCGATACAAAAATTAGTGATTGATGAAGTTGATGTGATGCTCGATTTAGGGTTTAGACACCAACTGATTAACATTTTTGATATTTTACCAGAACGCCGACAAAACATTATGTTTTCGGCAACTATGACGCAAGATGTAGATTTGTTGATTAACGATTTCTTTAAAAGTCCAGAAAAAGTATCTATTGCTGTTTCGGGTACGCCGCTTGAAAATATCTCACAAACCCGTTTTAATATTCCTAATTTTTACACCAAAGTCAATCTATTAACGTATTTATTAAAGGATATTGAAACCTTTAATAAGGTTTTAATTTTTGTGGCTTACAAAAAAATGGCCGACCGTTTATTTGATAAATTAGATGAGTATTTTCATGATGAGTTATGCGTGATTCACTCCAACAAAACACAGAATTACAGGTTACGAAGCATCGAGCAGTTTAGAGCTGGTGACAACCGTATTTTAGTAGCCACCGATGTGATGGCGCGCGGATTGGATATTGATAATGTTTCGCATGTTATAAATTTCGATACCCCAGATTTTCCTGAAAATTACATGCACCGTATAGGTAGAACTGGTCGTGCAGAACGACAAGGCGAATCTATTGTGTTTTCTACAGAAAAGGAACAAGATGCTATTGAACGCATTGAAGATTTGATGCAAATGAAAATTCCTGTGATGGATATTCCTGAAACTGTTACGGTTTCTAAAGAGCTATTAGAAGAAGAACGCCCACAAATAAAAGAGCGTAACAACCCGATAAAACAAAAAGATGAAGATGCGCCTGGGCCAGCCTTTCATGACAAATCTGAAAAAAACTCTAAAGAAAATTTAGGAGGTTCTTATAAATTTAAAATTGCTGCCAAATATAAAAAGCCGAAAACTAAAGGCGATAAAAACTATAATAAACGTAATAAGAATTTTAAGAAGTAGCCTATTTAGTTTACAATATTAAGTAGCAGCTGTTTTATTTACTCAACGCCTTCAATATTCGTTCCTCATTTATTACTATATCTCTAAATAATACGTGCGGGAACTCTGTATATTTTGATGTTTTAAATGCCTCAGAAATATTCGATAAAGTTGAAGCAGTTATGAGTGATAGATTCATTTCTGTATCCATTTCACAATCGGTAACAAAATCATCACTAAACTCTGGTGCTACAAGTAAAATTTTAACGATTCGCAAATCATTTTTTAAAGCTAAATTTTGATATGATTTTAATTGTCGTGAAACCGCACTAAATTTATTATAGCCTCTTTCTTTACTTGTTTTACATTCAACAATAATAATTTCGTTATTATCTAAATTTAAAAGAATATCCATCATATCATTTTTAGTATTTAGGTTGTTTTTGAAGGCATCATCTACGTTAAACCCTAAACCTTTGAATATGATTTTGGTTAAATCCTCAAATTTTATCCCAAGTTCACTTTCTTTAACCGTTATTCCATTTTCTTTTAATACGTTCAAATTTCTATAAGCAACATTTACATAATTTTCTAAATATAAATTTTCCACATCTTTGTAATACTCAAGAATATTTAAAATATCATCCCCTCTTTGTTTAATGCCATTTTCCTTAATGAATTTAGTTATATCAGTTTTTACAATTAAATCCAAAATATCCCTTGGTTTTATATTGTAATCAAGCAAAAAATCTGCCTTTAAAACATATTCATCTTGTAATTCAAATTGGTCTTTGAGACTCTTATTTAATTTTGGTAAAGATTGATTTAATTCGATTAGTAG
>JBAQZZ010000300.1:0-1733 GCA_049791475.1 Flavobacteriaceae bacterium
AATTAAAATAGACATCAGTGAGGTAATCAGGAGTAACAGCGATGGTCTGGGCTTATTTATAAAGTTTTCAAGACCTCACAGGTTTTAAAAACCTCTTATGTTTGTGTTCAATAAAAAGTCATAACAAATATAGACGTTAAATTTGTAAAATGGAATAAGAACAGAATAGGATTAAGATAAAAACCAAGACAACAATAACAATAGTATGTCCACTCACAGATAATGATCCTATTCTGTATTTTTCTACGAGTCACAACAGTATTGAGAAACTATGCTATAAGTTTAGATTTCGTATCAACTAAGAGGAAAGACTGAGAGAAAAATCCTTATTCTTAAAAACCAAAAACACAAGAATAATGGAAACGCGAAAAGTAGTAAAACAAGTGGTAGGGATTGACATAGGGATGGAAAGTTTCTATGCCTGTTACAAAATCAAGTTGCAGGACGCTAATGAAATCATTAAAGGGACCAAATCCTTTGAGAACACAGTCCCGGGAAGAAAATCATTCTATTTATGGTGCGAAAAACGTAACAAAACACCCGATTGTCCACCAATTTATGTAATGGAGGCCACAGGTGTCTATTACGAAGATCTGGCTTATTACCTTTATGAAAAAGAACAAAAAGTAAGCGTGCAACTGGCCCAGAAATTAAAATATTATGCAAAAAGCCATAATCTGAAAACCAAGACAGACAAAGTGGATTCTAAAATGATAGCAACCTTTGGCATAGAAAAAACATTAACGGGAACAGAGCTTTGGGCACCACCAAGCAAAGAGTTCAAGGTTATCCGGGACCTGGCCAGAGAGCATACCAGATTAAAGCAAGCTGCATCAGCTGCAAAATCCCAGCTCCATGCGTTCAACCACGCGCATAAAACCTATAAAAAAGTAATTGCACTAAAAAAAAGAATGGTCTCGTTCTACGAAAAACAGCTTAATGAGATTGAAACAGAGATTGAAAAGCAAATAAAAGCAGATGAAAAACTGCATATAAGAATAAAAAACATAGAAGCAGTCAAAGGTCTTGGTTTTATAACAATCGTAAAAGTCCTGGCAGAAGTAAATGGTTTTTTATTGTTTAAAAATATTGGCCAGTTGGTAAGTTATGCAGGATTGGATGTAGTAGAAAAAGAATCTGGAAAATATAAGGGAAAAACCAAAATATCAAAAAAAGGCAATGCCAGGATTCGAGCCGCACTATATATGCCTGCAATGACAGCTACAAGACATAATAAGACATTAAAAGCATTTTATGAACGTGTAAATGAAGGACGGACAATAAAAAAACAAGGACTTATTGCAGTGATGAGAAAATTACTGATTTTAATTTATACACTATGGAAAAAAGAGGAAAGTTATATAGAAAATTACAAGGTTTGTTAATTTTAAACTTCGGGTAATGATGAAGAATAAGTTTTCTTTTTGCCATTTTAAAAACAAAAAAAAGGCGAAGAGAACTTCGCCTAGTAGATAAACTTCGGTTCAAAGAATTGAATGAAGTTTTCTTTTTGCATCACAAAGATAATAATTAAAAAATAATTAGGATTTTAACACAGTATCTGTGAGGTCTGCAGTGAGGTCTGCAAAACCGATATTCTTTAAGAGGCTAAATATAATCAATCTATTGATTAGTACTGCTTTTAATTATGTACCCTTTTGATTTAATGGCTTCCTTTATTGTATTGCTGTTTGTTTTAGTCGTATCAAATTCTATTATTGAAGATCCTTCGC
>JBAQZZ010000301.1:0-4664 GCA_049791475.1 Flavobacteriaceae bacterium
AGGCAGAGCCATAGAGGTATTTTACCGGTTTCGTTTTGGCCGAAGGAGCCAAAAACCGAAATTTGATATTTTGCCTCACCCGGAACTGCTCAAAAAGGCAGTTCCGACCTCTCCAAAGGAGAGGTGAATAGGAAACCCCGAGGCAAAGCCATCGGGGAATTTTTAGATTAAAGGCTATCCTATTTAATAAATAGTTTGTTTATTAGAATTTTTCCAGTATTTGCAATACCTCTTTTTTATAACTTCGGCTAATGGTTAGTGCAGTATTATTAATAGTTATTTGCTCGTTTGTAAAAGATTCTATTTGCGATAATGCAATAATGTACGAACGATGTATTCTAATAAACCTTTCTTTTGGTAGTTTCGCTTCAATAGCACTAATAGTTTCTCGGGTAACAATCGTTTTTTCGGGCAAATGAATTTTTATGTAATCGCTGTAACTTTCAATAAAAATGATGTCATTAAAATCAATTTTCAGCATGGTTCTATCTGATCTTACAAACATAAAATCATGACTATTATTTTCATCCGCTACAAGTGTTTCTGGTTTAGTGTAAATTTCAAAATAGGTATTTACAGCTTTAAGTAAACGCGCAAACGAAATGGGTTTTAGTAAATAATCTACGGCTTGCAACTCAAAACCTTCCACTGCATAATCCCGATACGCTGTCGTGAAAATTATTTTCACATCTTTATTAATAGATTTGGCGAACGAAATACCAGATATTTCGGGCATATTAATATCAAGAAATACCAAATCTATTTTATGTGCTCTCAATACACTAAAAGCTTCAATAGCACTGTTACAACTAGCTACAATTTTAATATTTGGTATTTTTGATACATGCGTTGCTATAACTTCTCGAGCTATAGTTTCATCATCTACTATAATACATAATATGTCTTTGCTTTGTGGCATAAATTAAGCGATTTTATACCAAATAAACTTCAAAATAATCAATTAAATTAGTTTCTATTTCCTTTATATCTCAATATAAAATAGAACCGTAACTAATGCTATGCTTATATTTTCTATTTCATCCAAAGAAAATATAATTCAAATTTATTATCAATCATTTTAAAATTCATTTGGTATTTAGCTTTAAATTTACTTTAAATAATTCATTGTCGCTAGTCATATGAAGTGTGTATTGGTCTTTGTAAAGTAACTCCAATCGTTTTTTTATGTTTTCTAAACCAATACCACTTTCTGAAAAAGCAGTTGTGTTACAAGAGTTTTCAATTTCAAAAAAGATACTTTTATTTTTAAAATAGAGTTTAATTTTAATAGTCAAAACGCCTTTTTTCAAACTACCATGTTTAAAACTATTTTCTATAAAAGGCAATAGGAGCATAGGTGCTATTTTGGTGTTTTCTGATATGTTTTCCGTCTTAAAATCGATGTGAAGTGAGTTGTTAAAACGCATTTTCTCTAACTCTATATAATCATTAATATGGTTTACTTCATCGCTAAGCAACACAAAAGGTTTATCTACTTGATATAACAAATAATCGAGTAAATTTGATAGTTTCAATATCATTTCTGGGGTTTCGTCGGCCTTTTTTAAAGCAAAACCATATAGAGTATTTAAGGTGTTAAATAAAAAGTGCGGATGAATTTGCATTTTCAAGTAACGAAGTTCCTGTTCCTTTAGTTTTAATTGCGTTTCAAGAATTTTAGTTTCTAGTTTTTTGGCGTCTTCGGTGTGTTTTACATTCAGTTTTAAGAGTTTAAAAGCACTAACCATAATAACTACTAAATACACACTAATAGTAACAAGCAATAAGCTTTTGCTAATAGGCGCCATGTTTTCATATTCAAAATTTGAAAGGTAAACTAGCCCGTATAATACAGAAATAACAATAAGGTAAGCCGAAATAATTATAGCGTATAAACTGTATAACCCAAACAAGAAGTAACGCTTTGTAATAAGGTATTCAGGGATTAGTTTATAAATAAAAACGTAAGTTGTTGCTATGGTAATAGGCATTAAAAATAATGAGAAAGACAAAACGTAACTAAAATCTTCACTGTCTACGGCAAAAAAATAGGTGTAAAATAATAAGACGCCACACCAAAAAATAATATGGAGTAGTATTTGTGCTATTTTTTTTAAAATGAATGGCTTAGTCAACATAACCTAAAAACTAAGCTACAATAATACTATAAATTTTAGGCTATTATAAATTTTGTAGACGAATAACTAGATTAGCAATGGTTTTAACGTACTGTCGTTTTAATTACTAAATTAGTCATCTGTCGCATTTTTATTTATGGTAAACACAAAGCTTTTATGTTTGTACCATGTTTAACTAAAACCATTAATTATGAATTTTTTACCAGTTGTTGTTTCAAATCCTTTTGTAGATAGATTTAATGAGGGCGGACCTTTTTTTATGTCCTTAATTTTAATTTGTTTGTTACTAGCACTATTTTTTGTTGTTATGGGTTTTGTTAACCTTAATAAAGATGTGCTTAAATCTAAAAAAATGACCCGTTTAGCTTCAGATGTTAGCATTTTAGGTTTAGTATTTGGCTTTTTAGGCTCTACAATCGGAATGATAGCG
Organism: Flavobacteriaceae bacterium; assembly: GCA_049791475.1. Classification (GTDB taxonomy): domain Bacteria; phylum Bacteroidota; class Bacteroidia; order Flavobacteriales; family Flavobacteriaceae; genus CAXBID01. Next base: position 2,569 of record JBAQZZ010000301.1, read on the forward strand.
GCTTTTGATGCGCTTGAAGCTATTGGCGATATCAGCAATGGTATGATGGCCGCAGGACTTAAAGTGGCTTTCCTAACCACCGTTTTTGGATGCATCACTTTTATAATTCCTAGAATAGGCATTATTATTTTAAGAGCAATGCAAAAAAGTTAATATTACTATCCGTTCTTTCTCAATCAATCTGGAAAATCTCTTTTTATTAAATTAAAAAGAGATTTTTTATTTGCATGTATTTAGTAATTTCTTCAGGAATTTGAATCTAAAGAATCAACTACCCTATAAGTATTAGGTGTATTCTATAACAAATAAATTAAGATTATCTTACAAGGGATATAAATATAACTTCGATGACTGAAAAAAGTAAATTAATTACCAAAGGATTTATAATTGCTGGTATCATGAATATGTCAGTATTAGTGTTTTCAAAGGGGTTTACAAATCCTGTTATAAATGAAACAGACCCTGATGTGATGTCAAATTTCGGTTTGTTAATGATTTTAATTTGGGGTTTAGCTTATATAGCAGTGGCAAAAAACTATCATCAAGTAAAATGGCTAGTAGCTGTGTTTGCACTTGAAAAGCTTGTTTATGGTATTATTTGGGCTAAATGGATGTTTAATAACAGCGTTTTAGATGTTTTTGAAAAAGATACCATGGCTGGCCTATTTTATTCTATTTATGGCGTAAACGATTGGCTATTTTGCGTTTTCTTTTTGTTTGTATTTATAAAATTGTTAAAGTCTGGAAGTTGATAAAGCTCCAATGAAACAAAATTAAGTTGATGTGATAATCTACATCACAAGTATGAACTTGTTGTTCAATCTGTGCCAAATCTCGTTTAAATATTTCCAATATATTATTTTGAAAATTAGTAGGATTATGTATTGTCTTTTAGGTAAGAAAATTCTAATTTCGTTTGGTAGTGTATGTAAATTATCGAAACGATTTCACATTCCAAATGTTGTAATATATTATGAGAAAAATCTTATTATTATCAATAATAGTATTGGCTTCAAATTTTATTGAAGCACAGTTTATAAAGCAGAAATCAATAAACGCTCAAATTGGATTAGGACTTAGTGAACCCTATAATAGCGCTGACGAAATAGTAGATAACGGTTTTTTTGCTCAAGGCGAGCTAGTTTTAAAAGCTGCTTCTTGGGTTGAGTTTAGACCTTATGCAGGTGTTATTTCTACAAGTTCTAACGGGAAAGATATTAATGATAATCCAACTAATGAGAAGGCAGAAACTAAAGCTTTTTTATTAGGAGCAAAAGCAAGAGTTAGAGCACCAATACCATATGTAGCTCCTTATTTTGAAATAGGAATAGGAACTTCTATTGGGAAATTTGAAACGTTTACAGCTTTTGACGAGATTAAAAAAAGTGGAATAATTTATCATATACCCTTCTCTTTAGGATTAGAACTAGGGCGAAATAATAATGTAGACTTAGGATTAACTTACTTCATCCAGCCATCAGCAAAACAGTTTGCTGGGGCATTGGCAATTGGATTAACGTTTCCTTTGAATAATTGATTTCGTGTAGCGATACCGTTTATAACTATTTAAAATACGTACAAGTACGTATAGGTTTTTTGGTAAGAAAATTCTAACTTCGCTTTTCATGTAAATGCAAATTAAATTTGTATTTGTTTTTATAGTAACACGTAAAAAAAATGTGATGAAAATATAATATTATGAAATTAGAAAATATATTGGATAAACTTGGTTCTATTGAAAAGAATTCATTCATTAAAATTATAGATAATATTATAACCAAGAACCCAAAAAACGGTAAAGAAATCGAAAAGATTTTGAGTTCATCTGATAAAGGATTGAAATCGGTTGATAATCAAAATATATCTAAAATTTTTGCATTAACAGCAGATGAATTTCAAGATCATATTAAATGCGAATTTCAAGATATTACGTCGCAATTAGATATTTTAATAGATATCATTATACGCGATGGAAATTGCATCATGAAACAAGATTGGTTTTCAAGACTATACGAGACTGAAATTAAAAATTTAAAGTCAAGGATAAAAGCTTTAAATACTGATTTTGAAGATGATAAATCTGAATTAAGTGCATC
>JBAQZZ010000302.1:0-9714 GCA_049791475.1 Flavobacteriaceae bacterium
TTTAAATAGTTTATATCATTGACCCCTCCGCCTATCGGCACCTCCCCTTAAAAAAAGGGGAGGAGTTATTAAGGTGCTCATTTTTAATGATTTGAACTTCTTATTTAAAATTTTGTCATGTACTGAAAAATGACTTACTTTCCGAGTTCATTTAAAAACACAAATGAAAAAGTACTATTACCTTATTTATATACAATATTTAGGTTATCGTTTTCATGGTTGGCAAAAGCAACCAACGGTAAAGACTTTGCACTTAATGGTTGATAGAACATTAAATTTTATTTTAGAAGGCAAACCGTTTAAAAGTTTAAGTTCTGGACGAACAGATGCTATGGTTTCTGCTGAAAAAGCAGCTATTGAATTATTTTTATCAGAGCCTATTGAAGATTTAGAAGCCTTTTTAAAACTTTTTAATCATAATTTACCCCAAGATATTCGAGCTTTAAATATTAAAGAAGTTGGTGCGGAATTTAATATTATACAAAATTCAAAAATTAAAGAATATATTTATTTGTTTGCTTTCGGTGAAAAATGTCATCCATTTTGTGCACCAATAATGACAACGATTTTAGATAATTTAGATATTGAAATAATGAAAGAAGGTACTAAACTTTTTGAAGGTGAGCATTATTTTAAATCGTATTGTTACAAACCTACTGATAATGGTATTTATAATCGAGAAATATTACTTTGTGAATTAGTAGAAAACACAATATATACCGCAAATTATTTTCCAGAAACCACATATATACTTCGTGTAAAAGGAAAAGGTTTTATGCGAAACCAAATTAGATTAATGATGGGAACACTCATTGATTTAGGAAAAGGTAAATTAACTTTAGAAGATATCGAAATTAGTTTGCAGCCTAACAGTAAAATAAAGATGAATTACATAGCTCCGGCTTCGGGGTTAATTCTTAAAAACATTGACTTTCTATAAAGAGGCTGTTGATGAAGAAGGAGATGGATTAGAAGATGTAGCTAATAACGTTGAAAATGCAGTGAATTAATAATGATAGGTTAAAAGGAAACAAAAAGCTCTGATGAAATCAGAGCTTTTTGTATTTTAGTTATCTAATAAAATTTTATGAGCAATACTATATCCAAATCCGTATTTACTTTTTTTAATAAACTAGAAAAAAACAATAACCGTGATTGGTTTAATGAAAATAAGATAGAATTTAAAAAAAATGAAAAGGAAGTCAAGATAATTTATAACAAGATTTTAGAAAACCTCAATAAGCACGACGATATTGATAAATTAAAAATTTTTAGAATTTACAGAGATGTTCGATTTTCAAAAAATAAATTGCCCTATAAAACGCATTTTGGAGGTTCGTTTCATAGAGCAAAACCTCGGTTAAGAGGTGGTTATTATTTACATATTCAGCCTAATAACGAAAGTTTTATTGCTACTGGTTTCTGGGAACCAGCTAAGGAAGATTTAATACGAATTCGTAAAGAATTTGAAATGGATGATGAAGAAATAAGAACCCTAATTAACAATAAAAAGTTCAAAAATGTCTGGGGAAATTTTGTTGGAGATGAAGTTAAAACAGCTCCAAGAGGTTTTGATAAAGACCATAAAGCCATAGATTTAATAAAAAAGAAACAATACATTTTCACTAAAAAATTCACCGATAAAGAAGTTTTAGATCCTAATTTTATTGATGAAATTGATATTGCTTTTAAAGCTATTCGTCCGTATTTCAACTACATGAGTGATGTGCTAACTACAGATTTAAATGGGGTTTCACTTATATAACCTCAGTTATTACATATCTGGTTTGATTAAATTCAAACTGCGCATTTACAGTTTTGTTTTTTAATAACTGACCAATTGGAGAATTAAGAGAAATAGCAAAATAGGTTTGATTATCTAAAATAATTTCACCTATACTGGTAGAAATATAAAAATTACGCTGGTTGGTTTTAACTATACTACCTAAAACAACATCATTAAAAGCTATATTTGTTTTTACTAATTGTAAATGGGATTTTGTTTGTTGAGCATCATTTAAATGGGCCATATTTTTTTCAAGATCATTTAATAATTTGCCGTTGCCAGAATCATCATCCTCAGAGCTTCCTTTATCATTACTTTCTATGGATTCTTTTATTAAATTAATTTCTTCTTTGTAATCATTTATGCGTTTATCAACACGTGTATTACAAATTTGCAGAAGTTGTTGCTTTATAGTCATTAAATTATTTAAACAGCGGTTAAAAGTTCTGGTTTCTCAAAAAGCTGAATATTACTTAGCAAGCGATCTTTAACAATATTCATCATACGTTTATTTAAAGCTGAAGAATTTTCAATGTAAATAAGATACTCTTCAACAGTAAAATGTCCAATAACCATCCCTTTCATAGAATTACGAAGTTTCATGTCTTTTTGAATCGCATTTTCAATATAATCTATTCGCTTTTCTAAGGATAAATCATAGAAAACAGATTTGTGTTTTGATACATAGTTCTTAAAAACTTGAATAAACAAATCGTTTTGAAATTTTATTACTGGGCGTAAAACTAAATTCTGAAAACGCTCGTCACTACTCATATTGTCATTAATAGTAGCGCTTAATATTTCTGGACGGATGCTTTTAAGTTTAAATTGTCTGGTATTCATTGTGTAGATTTTCAATAAAAATAATAAACTATAGAATAGTATTAGTAGGTGTGAATATTGGTTGTTAACTATGTTATTAACATAAAAAAGCCAATTTAATATTAAATTGGCTTTTTAAGATTAGGTATATTACTAAATTTATTCGTCAATAAATTCTTGAAATGCTTTAAACGGTACGTCTTTAGCTTTCTTTTCAAGTTTGGCAAAATCTGCTTTTGCTTTATTGAATCTGGTTTTTATTGTTTTTAAATTCTCTAATTCGTTATTTGAAGGTTTATCATAACTTGTTGCTACTTTACTGTATAAATCAGCCATTTTTTCTCTTAACTGAGATTCAGCAGCACCAACATAATTATCACCAGTTGTAATAACTAATGTCTCTTTTAGGTTAGTTAAGGAAGTTTTAACTTTTTTACTTACAGAAGGCGATTCAAGTATAGCATCTAATTTGTAAACCATATATGCTAATTCTTGAGTCATATCATACAACTCCATTGTAGTTTTATGTTTAAATGTTCTTTCAGTATCCGTTAATCCAGTTCGGTCATCATCAATAACTTCAAAAGTGTGTTCAAAAACATCTTTTCCTTTAGTTATAATGGCTTTGTAATTACCAGCTGGCACTCTAGGTGTAGCAAACCCAACAAAAGTAAAAGTTTTCCCCTTGGCTATTTTAGGGTTTTTTATTTTTGCTGGCAATGAAACAATGTTTATTCCTTTTGATTTTCCGGGAGTTAGAGTTGAAATTAAATTCCCTTCCATATCTTTTATCTCCATGGTCATTTTTCCAAACGTATGGCGCTTTGGTAACAAATATTTAATTTTTGGTGTACTAGAAGCACTTTGACCAACAAATTGAGTTTCTGCACCAAACCTTCCAGAAAAACCACTTTCATCAGATAATACTGCAGGTTTACTTTTAAAGAAATGAATTTTCTCAGATAAAACTTTTGATGTAATTTCTCGTAAAGGGGAAATATCATCAATAATAATAATACCTCTACCATGAGTTCCCATTACCAAATCGTTAGTTTTTTTATGTAAATCAATAAAGTGTACAGCAACAGCCGGCATGTTTTTAGTGAATTTACTCCATGATTTTCCTCCGTCAATAGTAATAAATAATCCAAACTCAGTTCCTAAAAATAATACATTTTCATTTTCATAATCTTCCTGTATATTTCTGGTAGATCCAGCAACATCATCAGTTATTATATTTGTCCAAGTTTTTCCAAAATCAGTTGTTTTATAGGTGTAAGGATTCATATCACCTGTTGTATGTCCATCAAAAACAGCATAAGCTGTTCCTTTGCCATGCACACTGGCTTCAATATGATAATTCCATGTGTTTTTTGGTAAACCTTTAATATTTCCTACTGTATTTGTCCATGTTTTTCCACCATCTTGGGTTACTTGCACGTTACCATCATCTGTACCAACCCAAATAATATTTTCATCTAATGGAGATTCTGCTATGGTGAAAATAGTTGTGTGATTTTCAGCTCCAGAATTATCCATAGACAATCCACCAGATCCATCTTGTTCTTGCTTAGTTGGATCATTAGTAGTTAGATCTGGAGAAATAATGTCCCAAGTATCTCCCATATCTTCTGATTTATGCAAGAACTGGCTTCCCATATAAAAACGATCTGGCTGATGGTTACTCACTGCCATTGGCACATTCCAATTAAACCTTAGTTTAGCATGTCCTTCTTGTTCTAATGGCTGAATCGTTTTTACTAATTTTTTATCAGAATCATAACGCCAAACCGTTTCTGCGCTATACACTTCTGAATAGATAATGCTTTTTGTTGGATGTTTTAACACTCTAAATCCATCACCACCGCCAATAGAGTTCCAATCACCAGCATTTACACCACCAATAGATGAAGATGGGCCATACCAAGATCCATTATCTTGCAATCCGCCATAAACATTATAGGGTTCAGCGTCGTCTAAACTAATATGATAAAATTGTGATAAGGGTAAATTTTCAACAATTTCCATGGTTATTCCACCATTCCATGAGCGATAAACACCACCATCTGTTCCAGCATAAATTTTATCAGAATCTTTAATATCAAAAACTACATCATGAATATCGCTATGCATATTCCCTAGTGATTTAAAGGTTTTTCCACCATCTCTAGAAATAGAGCCAGATAAGCCACCTTTTACAACAACCTCAGGATTTTTTGGGTCTACTGTTATTCTAGAAAAATAGAATGGTCTTACCGTTATACCAAAATCATTGTTAAGTTGTTTCCAACTACTTCCAGCATCATCACTTCTGTAAAGGCCTTTACGTTCCGCTTTTTCTGCTTCTATTACAGTATAAAGTATCTTGGAATTGGAAGGTGCTACAGCAATTGCTAAACGGCCTAATTGACCTTCAGGAAACCCGTTATGAATTTTATTCCATGTTTTTCCAGCATCTATAGATTTATACAAAGCACTATGTACTCCACCTGATGAAAATGACCAACCAGTTCTTCTAAATTCCCACATAGATGCATACAACGTAGAAGGGTCCTTTGGATCCATAGCCATGTCTGCTGCACCAGTACTAGCATTCACATATAGTATTTTTTCCCACGTAGCTCCAGCGTCAGATGATTTGTAAACGCCACGCACATCGCTATCTGACCACAAAGCACCTAAAACGGCAACATAAACTTCATTTGAATTCTTAGGATTCACAATAATATTTGCGATACGCTCAGATTTATCAAAACCTAGTTTTTTCCAACTTGATCCTCCGTCTGTTGATTTATACAAACCATCACCATAAGAAACACTATTACGTGTCCAGGTTTCACCTGTGCCAACATAAACGACATTGTCTGGATCATTTGGATCAATCGCTACGGCACCAATGGATTGACAATAGTCATCAAAAATTGGATTAAAAGTGGTCCCAGCATCATTTGATTTCCAAACACCACCACCAGCAGTTCCTGCATAAATAATTCTTGGATCTGTAGGGTGGGCTTCCATATCATTTATTCGACCACTCATTAAAGCAGGGCCAATATGTCTTGCTTGCAAATCGCCAAATAAGTCTTTTATGTCAATTATATTATTGTCTTGAGCTTGTATTTGCCATGGCATTAATACAATACCCAAAATTAAAGTCAATAGTTTTTTCATATTTTAATGGTTTTTTGAAATAGGATTAATAAAAAAACCTCAATAGAAATTATTGAGGTTTTAAGTGTGTGTATTTTAGTTTTTACTATCTTCAGTTACAATCTCTTCTGGAAATTTAAAGGCCGTATCATCAACAGTTGGATTTAATTCTATGCTGTCAATAATAATTGGCTGACCTTGACCATCTTTAATACCTTGAGTTATAGAGTGAGGGAAATATAAACCCTCAACTTCTTGATAGTCACTCATCTTTGTTTCAGAAATCATACCTTTACTTGGGCCTGTTCTAATTTCAGAATGTACTACAAGGGGAACAAAGTTTTCTGCATCAAAAAAATAAATACTTGAATTTTCAACTTCTTTACCTTCAACTATTAATGGTTTTTTTACTATTTTAATTTTAAATGTTTCAGTTCCATTTAAGTTTTCATTACCCAATAATTCAATAGTGTAACCTTTTTCTTTATAGTTATAGAACGCATCTGGAAAATCCATGGTTTGAATTTTCATATTATCTGTAGTCTCTTTATCACTTTTTTCAGCTTTTTGTGTTTGAAAGTTTGTACTCCACAATACTTCACCATCAAAAACACCTTGTTTCATTTCCATGCCTTGAAAATTAATGACAGTCATTTGGTTGCCGTTTTTCATTTGCGTAATTTCTAGAGGTATTTCCATGCCGCCTTGATTTACTTTAGCATTCATTTTAATTCCTTCTAAATTACCCCAGTTGGTAAGACCTCCTGTGTTTTCAAAATAATTTGACACAATTTCTTCAGCTGTCTGAGCATTTACTTGAGTAAAAGAAGTGACAACTAAAGCAACCAATAATAATTTAATACTTTTCATGTTTTTTGTTTTTTGTTATAATTTTAAATAAATAATACTATTAAATAACGCAACTGTAATGTTGGTCATAGAATTTAGTAAAATGTTACGCGTTATTCTTAATTTTTTTTAAATATAGTAGAAATTAAAAAGGTTTAATAATAATTTTAGTTACTTTTTTGCTTTTAAATTAATAATTAATGAAATTGATAATTAGTTTTCATTAAAGAGTTTTTATATTTAAATAAAATTATACTAATGAAATTTGGAAGTGTTGATAATCCTGAATTAATAGATTTTACGTTCCCTAACGATCATCCAGATACTAAGAACGTTTTGAATAAAGTAAAGGACGACAATCTACCAGATATATTTGTAGGTTGTGCAAAATGGAATAGGGCAGACCTCAAAGGGTTTTATCCAAGAGGCACAAAAGATGAATTGGTATATTATTCATCACAGTTTAATTCTATTGAATTGAATGCCACGTTTTACCGAATTTTTCCTGCGGAGCAATTTTCTACTTGGTATGATAAAACACCTGAAGGATTTAAATTTTTCCCAAAACTAAATCAAGAAATCAGTCATTGGAAACGTTTAAATGACACAAAAAACGTTGTTGAGGATTATTTGTATAATGCCTCCAATTTAAAAGAAAAGTTAGGTACTATTTTTTTGCAAATGAACACTAATTTTACACCAAAAGATTTTGACAGAGTTGTTACTTTCGTTGAAAGTTGGCCAAAAGAAATTCCCTTAGCTGTCGAATTTAGACATACCAATTGGTATAATGATAAAACAGTTGCAGAAGATTTATATAAGCTTTTAGAAGAAAATAATATCTCTAATATTATTGTTGACACCGCTGGTAGACGCGATATTATGCACATGCGATTAACCAATGCTACAGCTTTTGTGCGCTATGTTGGTGCAAATCATCCATCAGATTATACACGATTAAACGATTGGATAAAGCGTTTAAAACTTTGGAAAGAAGAAGGTGTCAAAGAAATTGATTTTTTTATTCATCAAAATATTGAAAAAGAATCACCGCTACTTTCGGCATATTTTATTAAAAAAATAAATGAAGAATTAGGATATTCATTAACTAATCCTAATGAAGATAAACAACAAAAATTACTGTAAAAAAAATGAGATTTCATACTAGAAAATGGATTAAACCAGAAGATTTAAATGCTAACGGTACTCTTTTTGGTGGACGTTTATTAGAATGGATTGATGAAGAAGCTGCGCTCTACACCATAATTCAATTAGAGAATCATAAAGTAGTTACAAAGTATATTAGCGAAATAGATTTTAAATCATCTGCAAAACAAGGCGATATTATTGAAATTGGTATTGATGTAGTTAAATTTGGAAAAGCATCTATAACGCTAAGTTGCGAGGTTAGAAACAAAATGACTAGAGAAACCATAATTACCATTTCTAATATAGTTATGGTTAATATGGGTGATGATGGAAAAGCAAAACCCCATGGAAAAACTGAAATTGAATTTGTGTCTGATAGACTGCAATAATTAACAGTTATATTCTTTTTAAAATTATAATCAAACTCAATATTTTATTGCATTAAATGTAATTTATAATACAATCACTAGCAATTTTATAAAAATTTAATAATGCCTCTTTATAAGGTTTCAAATTAGCCTAATAAAACGTCTGTTTTTTATAAATTTGTAATCCTATAGCTAAATATGCACTTTCCATTGCGTATATATTAGTTTATTAATACAAAATTTAAGATTTTATGAGCAGTACATTATTTGACAAAGTATGGGATTCGCACGTTGTTAGAAAGATTGAAGGTGGACCAGATGTGTTTTTCATCGATCGTCATTTTATTCACGAAGTAACAAGTCCTGTGGCTTTTTTAGGTTTAAAAAGTCGAGGTTTAAGGGTTTTATATCCAGAGCGTACGTTTGCAACTGCAGATCATAACACACCAACAATAAATCAACATTTACCAGTTGAAGACCCTTTGTCTGCCAAACAATTAAAAGCTTTGGAAGATAATTCTAATGAATATGGCATTAGCCATTGGGGGTTAGGTCATCAAAAAAACGGTATCGTTCACGTTGTAGGTCCAGAAAACGGCATTACTTTTCCTGGGGCAACAATTGTTTGTGGAGATTCACATACATCAACTCACGGTGCTTTTGGAGCTATTGCTTTCGGTATTGGAACATCAGAGGTAGAAATGGTGCTTTCTACACAATGTATTATGCAGCCAAAACCTAAAAAAATGCGCATTAATGTCAATGGGCAATTAGGAAAAGGTGTAACGCCAAAAGACGTTGCATTGTTTATCATTTCTAAATTATCAACTTCAGGTGCAACAGGTTATTTTGTTGAATATGCTGGTGATGTTTTTGAAAAGATGACTATGGAAGGCCGAATGACAGTTTGTAACTTATCCATAGAAATGGGTGCTCGTGGCGGTATGATTGCGCCAGATGAAACTACGTTTGCTTATCTGAAAGGAAAACCATTATCTCAAAAGGGAGATGCTTGGGATACTGCTGTTGCGCAATGGAAAACTTTAAAAACAGATGCTAATGCTACGTTTGATAAAGAATTAACTTTTAGTGCTAGCGATATAGAGCCTATGATTACCTATGGTACAAATCCGGGTATGGGTATGGGTATTTCTAATAATATTCCTGATGCCGAAGATGTTGAAGGTGGTGTTGCTACCTATAAGAAATCTTTAGAATACATGGGTTATGGCGAAAACGAATCTATGATTGGTAAACAAGTAGATTATGTATTTTTAGGAAGCTGTACTAATGGAAGAATAGAAGATTTTCGAGCTTTTGCCTCAATTGTTAAAGGCAAGAAAAAAGCAGATAATATCACTGCTTGGTTAGTTCCGGGATCGCATGAAGTGGAAGCTTTAATTAAAGAGGAAGGTATTTTAGATATTATTACGGAAGCTGGATTTACGTTAAGACAACCTGGTTGTTCTGCTTGTTTAGCAATGAATGATGATAAAATTCCAGCTGGAAAATATGCGGTAAGTACATCAAACAGAAACTTTGAAGGGCGTCAAGGCCCTGGGTCAAGAACATTATTGGCTAGTCCTTTAG
>JBAQZZ010000303.1:0-6260 GCA_049791475.1 Flavobacteriaceae bacterium
GTTAAGCGCGAAGCTATTTTGAAATACCTTAAAGCTATGCGCGTTGAGTATTTAAATACCTATAATTATTTAGAAGCCTTATTAAAAAGATGAAATTAATGGCATCCGCAGCCATCATCGCCACCACAAGCTTTTTTGGAAACTGATTTTTTCCAGAAGAATTTTTTAATCAAAAAAATTAAGGCTAGGACAATTGCAGAAAAAACCAATATGTTTTGAATTATGGTGTTCATGTTATTTTAAAAATTGAAATGCTATTAATGCTGTAATATAAGCAATTGCCGTCATAATTACCAATTGTAAAACAGGCCATTTCCATGTATTTGTTTCACGTTTTACAATAGCCAAAGTACTCATGCATTGCATGGCAAAAGCATAAAATAACAATAATGAAATACCCGATGCAAACGTAAATAACGGACCGCCCAAAATGGGGTTTACCTCACCTGCCATTCTGTTTTTTATGGTGTCCACATCATCGTTTCCTACGCTATAAATGGTTGCCAAAGTACCCACAAAAACTTCGCGAGCAGCAAAACTACTTACAATGGCAATTCCAATTTTCCAATCGTAGCCTAAGGGTCTAATTGCAGGTTCAATAGCACGACCTGTAATGCCTAAAAAAGAATGTTCTAATTTATGTGACGCTATTTTTTGTTGTAATTCGTCTTGGGTCAAATTTTGGGAACTGTATTTTGAAGTTACAATGTCTTCAGCATTATTAAATTGGTCTCCAGGGCCATAAGATGCTAAAAACCAAAGGACTATTGAAATAGCTAAAATAATTTTACCTGCACCAAAAATAAACGATTTTGTTTTTTCAATAACTGTTAAAACCACATTTTTAAAAAGGGGCAATTTATAATTTGGCATTTCAACTACAAAAAATGTTTTACTTTTTATTTTAAGTACTTTGTTTAATAGATATGCTGAAAAAACTGCTGTTCCAAATCCAATAAGGTAAAGTAGCATAAGCGTTAAAGCTTGATATCCTAAACCCAGAATCCTGCCTTCTGGAATAACCAATGAAATGATAATTAAATATACAGGTAATCTTGCAGAACAGGTGATAAATGGTGTAACTAAAATGGTAATTAAGCGTTCTTTCCAACTTTCAATATTACGTGTTGCCATAATGGCTGGAATGGCACAAGCGACGCCTGATATAAGAGGCACTACACTTTTTCCGCTAAGGCCAAAACGGCGCATAATTCGGTCCATTAAAAACACCACACGACTCATATAGCCACTTTCTTCAAGAATGGCTATAAAGAGAAATAAAAAGGCGATTTGGGGAATAAAAATAACAATACCACCAAGGCCAGGAATAATGCCCTCAGCTAATAAACTTGTAAAAGCCCCTTTTGGGAGCAACTCTTTTGTCCATTCACTTAAAGAAGCAAAAATGCCATCAATAAAATCCATGGGCACACTTGACCAGTCATAAATGGCTTGAAAAATGGTAAGTAAAATAACACCGAAAATAAGGTAGCCCCAAACTTTATGGGTAAGAACCCTGTCTAGTTTGGCACGCAGATCTTTAGCTTGAGAAACATCAATAGTTTGGCCTTTTTTAAGTACTCCATTTATAAACTGATACCGTTTTATAGTTTCCTTTTGTTGCAAACGTTTTAAATCACTTTTACTTTTTGTTTTAAAATTTGCAACAGCATCAATTTCGTTTCGGTTTGTTTTACCAAAGTTTACATCTTGGGTAATAACCAACCAGAGCTTATAAATTAATTGATTTGGAAATGCTTTACGGAGATTGTCAAAATACGCCTGGTCAATTTCAGAAGCCTTTAAGCACGGTGTAACCGAAATGTCTTTATAGTTGGCAATAAGATTTTTTAAACGATCAATACCTTCATTTTTTCTGGTACTTATTAAAGCAATTTTAGTTTGAAGGTGTTCTTCTAAATAATCAATATCTAACGAAATACCTTTATATCGCATCCTATCAGCCATATTTATAACTAAAAGCGTTGGGATTTCTAAATCTTTAATTTGTGTAAATAAAAGCAGATTTCGTTTTAAGTTTTCAACATCACTTACAACCACAGCAATATCTGGGAAGTCTTTATCATTCTTATTTAAAAGAAGTTCTATAACAACGTTTTCATCAAGAGATGACGCATTTAGACTATAGGTTCCGGGTAAATCAATAATATGTGCTTTAACGCCGCGAGGTAATTTGCAAATACCATTCTTTTTTTCAACGGTAATACCCGGGTAATTTCCAACTTTTTGGTTTAAACCTGTTAAGGCATTAAAAACTGAGGTTTTTCCAGTATTTGGATTTCCTATTAAAGCGACATTAATTTGCTTACTCATGAGTTACTTTTTCAATTAAAATATGAGAAGCAGTTTCTTTTCTTATGGCCAAATGCGAGCCGTTAATGTTTAAATACATAGGATCTTGAAAAGGCGCCATTTGAACAAGTTCTACGGAATTACCGGGCAAACAACCCATTTCCAATAGTTTTAAAGGAACATGAATAGATGAAACATCAGTAATAATGGCAGTTTCCCCTCGTTTTAAATGTGCTAAAGTGTCTTGCAAGCTTATTTAGATTGATTTTAAAGAAGCAAAAGTAATGTAAAGTTTATAAGTATAAAAGTATAGGCGTTTAAAGTTTCGGTATAGATTAAAATATTTGGGCGTTACCCTATCGGGTCGGGCTTTCCGCTATATCTTTTAATTCTGTCATTCCTGCGAAGGCAGGAATCCATAATTAAAAGGATGCCGCTGCAATCCCTAACGCGCCTATCAGCTAAAGGGAGTTTCAAATTCTAAAACAGTGACCTTTTTTCTTAGTGTAATGCTTTTAAAAAAATAGTTGCCGGAAAACTATTTGTTGTATTCTTTTTTTAAATGTTTGATATCGTTTAGGAGTCTGTCGATATCTTCAGATTTTGTGCCGTCGTAAAACCCACGAATCTGCTTTTTTTTATCAATAAGCATAAAGTTTTCGGTGTGTACCATATCGTAAGGGCCAGCCAGTGGATTATCTTTTACGGCCAAATAACTTTTACGTGCTAATTTGTAAATTTCTTTTTTATCGCCTGTAACTAAATTCCATTTTTTATCATTAACACCTTTTTTAATTGCGTATCGTTTTAATTGTGCAACCGTATCAATTTCTGGAGTTACTGAGTGTGAAAGTAGCATAATGGCATCATCATTTATAATCTCCTTTTGTATTTCCACCATGTGGTCTGTCATGATTGGGCAAATGGTTTGGCAGGTTGTAAAAAAGAAATCGGCCACATAAATTTTATTCTCATAATCCTTTTGGGTTATGATTTTTCCATTTTGATTTGTAAATGAAAAATCAGCAATTCGATGATATTTTTTTTGATGCTGAATGGTGCTATCAACCAGTTCTGTACTAACCTGTGCAGGTGCATAAATAGGTAATGGTTGGTAGGTATTTAAAGTGCTATATATAATCACGATTATTACAATTGAGATCAAGCCAAATACGATAGCAAACTTTTTATAATCTTTAAAAAATGATAGCATTACATATAATTTTTTACAAAAATACAATGAAATTTATGTTTGAAGAATGGTATTGAAACATAAATTCATGTTAAAACCAGTGACTACAAGTAATTGTTTTTTTAAAGTTGGTTGAAAAGCTTACTTTTGTGCGATTATAAAAAAATTGTAGATGTCGGTATTTTTAATAAAAGGAGCTCAGCTACTATTGAGCCTTTCAATATTAGTTGTTTTGCATGAGCTAGGTCACTTTATTCCAGCTAAAATATTTAAAACAAGAGTAGAAAAATTTTACTTATTTTTTGATGTAAAATTTTCACTATTTAAGAAGAAAATAGGTGAAACTGTTTACGGTATAGGCTGGTTGCCACTTGGAGGTTACGTTAAAATTGCAGGTATGATAGACGAAAGTATGGATACCGAAGCCATGAAAGAAGAACCAAAACCATGGGAGTTTAGATCTAAACCGTCATGGCAGCGTTTAATTATTATGTTAGGTGGTGTTACGGTTAATTTTATTTTAGCCATAGTTTTATTTATATTAATGTTAGCAGTTTGGGGAAATAACTATACTACAAAAGATGGGGCAAAGTATGGCTATGGAGTTACTAAAACACTAGAAAATTATGGTTTTCAACAAGGCGATAAAATAATTTCTATAAACAATGACCCTATAGAAGATATTACTATTCCTATTAACAAGTATTTAATGTTTAGGGATGTTGATAACGTTAAAGTAGAACATCCAAATGGTACTATTGAAAAAATTAAATTACCAGAAGATATAGGTACTCAATTGTTTGAAGCGGGAGACTTGCCAGCGCTGGAAGCACGTTATCCTTTCAAGGTTGATTCAATTGAAGCTGAATCGCCAGCTGAAAAGGTAGGGATGCTTCCAGGAGATGAGATTATATCAATAAATGGACAAAAAGTTGAATATTTTTCTGATTATAGTTATGGAGTGAAAAACAGCACTAAAAAAGAAATATCATTGCAGGTTAAAAGAGATAATCAAAAACTTGATTTGGTTATTACTCCTAACGAAGAAAACAAAATGGGCTTCTTTAGAATCCCTACCGATGAAGATTACTTGACACTTAATACCAGAGAATATACTTTTTCTGAAAGTATAACAGGAGGATTGAGTCAAGGTTATTGGGAGGTTAAAGATTACCTAGCACAGTTTAAGTATATTTTTACTAAAAAAGGAGCAGCACAAATTGGTGGATTTGCAGCCATTGGCAACATGTTTCCTGCAACTTGGAACTGGCATGCCTTCTGGTATTTAACTGCTTTTCTATCAATTATGTTAGGGGTTTTAAATTTATTGCCTATACCAGCTTTAGATGGCGGTCATGTTGCGTTTTTACTTTATGAAATGGTTTCTGGCAGAAAACCGGGAGATAAATTTATGGAGTACGCACAAATGGTTGGATTCTTTATCTTAATAGCTTTAGTTTTATTCGCAAATGGGAATGACATTTATAAAGCTGTTTTTGGATAAAAATTTTGAGAGTAGAGTAAAACAATAATCAATTCAATATCTCTAAGGTAGTATTTTTTATAGATTTTAAAAAATGCTTCACTGCAAGTTTTTTGCAGTGAATACAATTAAATTTACTTTATTATAAAATTTCCGGAAACTATTTTGTAATAATAAATTATTGTATAACCTAAGTTTACAAATTTTGTAGGCTTTAAAATTTAAAATTATGAATTTAAAACAGTTAGGCGTTCAAGAATTGAATGAGAAAGAAGTTGAAAGTATTGATGCTGGATGGTGGTTTACACTTAGAATATCTCTTGGGAGTTATATTTTTGGTGACACTAGTGGGCCTCAAGAAAATTATGCGTAAGCATGCTTCACAGCTAATTTCAATTAAGCAATAACCTTTAAAAGGTTATTGCTTTTTTTAATTACAACACTCATTCTTTTAATAGGTGTTGTTTTTTATCAAAAGAGTGTTTTTAACTATTGCTTATTAGTATGATTTTTTACTATATGAAATGGTCTCTGGTAGAAAGCCTGGTGATAAGTTTATGGAATATGCACAAATGGTTGGATTCTTTATCTTAATAGCTTTAGTTTTATTCGCAAATGGGAATGACATTTATAAAGCTGTTTTTGGATAAAAATTTTAAAAATTAAGTTTGCAGTAAATAAAAATATATATATATTTGCGCTCGCTTAAGCGAAAACACATTCCTTCTTAGCTCAGTTGGTTAGAGCATCTGACTGTTAATCAGAGGGTCCTTGGTTCGAGCCCAAGAGAAGGAGCGAGTAATGATAGGGCTTCAGAGAGTTTGCACTCCTGAAGCCTTTTTTATTTGCACGTAATTTGCACTTAAAGCAAAATTTTTTATCCAAAATATTAATTAGTATCATTTGAATGTAATTCTAATCAGATTTCTACTTGGACAGTGAAGATAGAGTCTCTGTTTGAACTAATTAACATCTAAAAAATTAATATGTGCTTAGCAAATATAATAATCAATTAACGAACCTAGTTTTAACATCACTTCGGAATGAATTAGATTGTATCCAAATTTGGATAACTACATTTAATAAATTATCTATGAAAACTATTCATGTAGTACTTTTTATATTTTCAGGCTCATAACCCGAAGGTCACTGGTTCGAGTCCAGTTCCCGCTACTAGAAAAGACAAGGCTTTCGAGAAATCGGAAGCCTTTTTTTTATTACACCTAGTACAGAATAAGTACAGAATAATGCGATTTTCACACAAGTCTATAA
>JBAQZZ010000304.1:0-9532 GCA_049791475.1 Flavobacteriaceae bacterium
GGCATAAAAAATCTTCCCATCTATTTCATTAAATTCATCAAAAAAAGAAGCAATTAATTTATTTTTTGGATTTTTATATAGATTTTCTGGAGAGCTATTAGCCATTATTTTGGCATCATGTAAAACAATCATTTTATCAGAAAACGATAACACATCATCTTTATCATGCGTTGCCACAATGCAAGTAATGCCTTTTTTCTTTAAATATTTGAACAAATTTCGGCGTAAACTTTGCTTTTTAAAATTATCAATATGACTAAAAGGTTCGTCTAGTAATAGCACTTCGGGTTGTTTAGCAATTGCTCTTGCTAAGGCTACGCGTTGTTTTTGTCCGCCACTTAATAACTTCACTTTCGTATTTGCAAAATCATTTAATTCAACAACATCAAGGAGTTCTTTTACGCGTTCTTGTTTTTCTTCAGGATAAAAATTAGAAAGAAATGCTCCAATATTTTCAGCAACGGAAATAAAAGGCATCAAGTCAAATTCTTGAGCCACATACTTCATGTATTCTGGACCAATAATAAGGTTGTATTTCGGACCTAAAATGGCATGTTCTTTCCAAAACATTTCACCTTCATTTAAATCATACGTGCCATAAAGTAATTTTAAAAGGGTGCTTTTACCCGAACCACTTTCACCAATAATAGAAAGGTGTTCACCCCTTTTTACATCAAAACTAATGTGGTTTAGAACAGATTTTGTTTTGTACCGAAAAGATATATTTTTAACTTGAAGCATTAATTATCTATTGTCATATTGAGCGCAGTCTAGATGTCTTTAATAGTTCTCGACTGCACTTGAACAGACCATAAAAAGGTATTTAATTATCCTTTTATTTTTTCTTTCGTTTTAGTTGGAAGGACTTCAAAGCCCATATTATAAAGGGTAAACCCATAAATATCAGCATATTGCTCAATGGTTTTACTAACAGGCGTTCCAGCGCCATGGCCAGCATCAGTTTCTATTCTTATTAAAGTTGGGTTATTTCCAGTTTGTTTACTTTGTAACTCGGCAGCAAATTTGAAACTATGTGCAGGTACTACGCGATCATCATGATCACCCGTTGTGATTAAAGTTGCTGGATATTGAACATCGTTTTTCACATTATGGACAGGAGAATACCCTTTAAGATATTCAAACATTTCTTTGCTATCTTCAGAAGTTCCATAGTCGTATGCCCAACCTGCACCAGCAGTAAATACATGGTACTTGAGCATATCTAAAACACCAACTGCAGGAAGTACTACCTTGGCTAAACTTGGTCGCTGTGTCATAACAGCACCTACTAATAACCCTCCATTAGAACCACCTCTTAGAGCCAGATAATCAGATGATGTGTATTTGTTCGTAATTAAGTATTCTCCAGCTGCAATAAAATCATCAAATACATTTTGCTTTCGTATTTTAGTTCCAGCATTATGCCATTCTTTTCCGTATTCACCTCCGCCACGTAAATTAGGTACGGCTAAAATACCGCCTTGTTCCATCCAAACAGCATTAGTAATGCTAAATGAAGGGGTTAAGCTAATATTGAATCCGCCATAACCATAAAGAATTGTTGGGTTTTTACCATTGAGTTCAAGCTCTTTTTTGTGAGTGATTATCATGGGTACTTTTGTACCATCTTTGGAAGTGTAAAACACTTGGTGACTTTCAAAATCATCTTCATTATATTTTATAGCAGGTTTTCTGTATAATTCAATTTCACCAGTATCGACATCGTATTTATAAATACTTGACGGCGTATAGTAATTTGTAAATGAAAAATAATCTATTTTATCTTCTTTTTTTCCTCCAAACCCGTTTGCCGATCCTAAACCTGGTAATTTAATATCTCTGATAAAAGTTCCATGATAATCATATTGTTTTATTTTAGAAATGGCATCAATCATATAATGTGCAAAAAAATAACCGCCAGTTGTAGAAGAACTTAAAACATATTCTGTTTCAGGAATAACATCAACCCAATGTTCTGGAGTTGGATTTGAAGCATCTACGGAAACAATTTTCTTGTTTGGAGTATTTAAATTAGTGACTAGAAATAACTTACTGCCTTCATTTTCAATAATATATGTGTCACTGTCTGTGTTATTTAGGATTGTAATAAATTCACTGTTAGGAACACTCAAATCCTTGATGAAAAGTTTATTACCAGATGTAGAAACTCTTGGTGTGAGTACTAAGTATTTATTATCTTCGGTAACAGTTCCGTAGATGTAGCGATGTTTTTCCTCTGGGTTACCACCGTATATTAAAAGATCTTCTTTTTGAGAGGTTCCTAACTTATGGTAGAATACTTTGTGTTGATCTGTTTTAGCCGAAAGCTCACTTCCTTTGGGCTTATCATAGCTAGAATAATAAAATCCTTCATTTTTGTACCATGAGATGCCGCTAAACTTCACATCAAATAAGGTATCTTCAATTAGGGTTTTTGTCTCAGTATCCATAACGAGAATTTTTCGCCAATCGCTACCACCTTCAGAAATAGAATATGCAGCTATTTCTCCATTTTTTGAAAAACTTAACCCACCTAAAGAAATAGTACCATCCTCTGAAAATGTATTAGGATCTAAAAAAACTTCAGCTTCATTGTCATCTTTTTTTCTGTAAATAACACTTTGATTTTGTAAACCTTCATTTTTAGAAAAATAGTAGTATTTACCTTCCTTAAATGGTGCACTAATTTTTTCATAGTTCCATATTTCAGATAAACGTTCTTTCAATTCATTTCTAAAAGGAATCTTATCTAAATAGCCGTAAGTTGTTTTATTTTGAGCTTTTACCCAATTTTCGGTTTCTGAACTTCTATCATCTTCTAACCATCGGTAAGGATCTTTTACATCAACACCAAAATAAGTATTTACAGTATCTACAGTTTTAGTTTCTGGGTAATTCACAGCGATTTTGTTTGATTTCTGTTTTTCTTCTTTACAAGCAAATAAAATGACTAAACATAACACAGTAATTATTGTTTTCTTCATGAAGAATTGTTTAAAACATCCAAAAGTAAACAAAAAAGCTTCTCCGTTTTAATGAAGAAGCTTAAAAGTTTAAAGGTTTAGTTGATAAAGCTTTACACTAAATTGTTTTCAATTAAGTATTCAGCAATTTGTATGGTATTTGTCGCTGCGCCTTTACGCAGGTTATCCGCAACAATCCACATATTTAAGGTGTTTGGTTGTGTTTCATCACGACGTATTCTACCCACAAAAACCTCATCTTTATCATGCGCATAAATTGGCATTGGGTACGTGTTTGTATCTGTGTTGTCTTGCACGATTACACCAGATGTTTCGTGAAGCATTTTACGAACATCGGCTAAGTTAAAATCGTTTTCGAATTCTACATTTACAGATTCTGAATGTCCACCTGCAGTTGGAATTCTAACAGCAGTTGCTGTTACAGAAAAAGTCTTATCATTAAATATTTTTTGTGGTTCTCTCGCCAATTTCATTTCTTCTTTGGTGTAACCATTTTCCATAAAAACGTCACAATGCGGTAGCGCATTTCTTCCAATTGGATACGGATAAGCCATTTCACCTTCTACACCAGCAATTTCATTTTCTAGTTGCCTTACTGCTTTTATACCAGTACCAGAAACAGATTGATAGGTTGAAACGACAACGCGTTTCATTTTATACTTTTTATGTAACGGCGCCAATGCCATAACCATTTGAATAGTTGAGCAGTTAGGGTTAGCAATAATTTTATCGTCTTTTGTTAATTCGTTAGCGTTAATTTCTGGAACGACTAGTTTTTTGGTAGGATCCATTCTCCAAGCTGATGAATTATCAATCACAGTTGTTCCAACATCTGCAAATTTTGGTGCCCATTCTATTGAAGTATCACCACCTGCCGAAAAAATAGCAATTTGTGGTTTTGCAGCTACTGCATCAGCTAAACCTATAACTGTATATTCTTTATTTTTAAAGGCTATTTTTTTCCCAACAGAACGTTCTGAAGCTACTAATAATAATTCGGTAACAGGAAAATTACGTTCTTCCAATACTTTTAGCATGACTTCGCCAACCATACCTGTGGCACCTACAACTGCTACTTTCATTTTCTTAACTTTTAAATTTGATGGAACAAAACTAACTATTAATTACAATTTAGGGTAAAAAAAAAGACCTCAAATTTTTAAAATGAGGTCTTTTTAACAATAAATAACACCATGTTATTTATTTAACAACTTGTTATTTTTTAAGCAAATCTCTAATTTCTCCAAGTAACTCTTCTTGAGTTGGTCCAGCAGGAGCTTCAGGAGCAGGCTCTTCTTTCCTTTTAGTTTTATTAATTCCTTTTATCATTAAGAACATTACAAAAGCTACAATTATAAAATCAATAACATTAGTTAAAAAGGTACCATATTCTAAAAATACTTCTCCAGCCATTTCTCCAGCATCGTTTAATGCGCCATCTTTCAATTTATATCTTAAAGCTTTGAAGTCTGAATCGAAAATTAAACCTATTAATGGAGAGACAATACCTCCTGTAAAAGCAGTTACAACTTCTTTAAAAGCAGCACCCATAACAAAACCTACTGCAATGTCAATCAGGTTTCCCTTCATTGCAAATTCCTTAAACTCTTTCAACATAATTTATTAGTTTTAATGGTTATTTAATTTAGACCAAGATAATTAAAAAAGTCACATTAAATTTAATTACCAACAAAAACGCGTTTTACACGTTGTGAGATAGCTGTTATAATCTCGTAAGAAATGGTGTTTGTAGTTTCAGCTAAGTTTTCGGCAGTGGTATTTGAATCAAAAATAATAACTTCGTCGCCTTCATTACAATTAATATTTGTAATGTTAACCATAATCATATCCATACACACATTTCCCAAAATAGGTGCTTTTTCACCTTTAATCGTTACAAAACCTTTTCCGTTGCCATATTGCCTGCCAATACCATCGGCGTGACCAATAGGAAGTGTGGCTGTTTTTAAAAATGAATCGCTTTTAAAAGCACGATTATAGCCAACAGATTCCCCTTTTTCAATGTTGTGAATTTGAGAAATAACAGTTTTCAAACTAGCAATAGGTTTTAAATGTTTGTTTTCTTTATCAGAATTCCCAAAACCATATAACCCGATTCCGCTTCTTACCATATCGAAATGTGCTTCCTGAAAATTTAAAATACCTGAAGTATTACAAATATGAAGCATCGGTTTATAACCAAAGGTTTTTTCAAAATTTGTAGCAATAGTTTTAAAGGTTTCAATTTGGTTTAACGTGAAGGGTTTTTCATTTAAATCTTCACTGGCAGCTAAATGAGAAAATATAGATTTAACCTTAATAGTTTTGGTTTGAGATACTTCTTTTTGAATGAAATTGATATCTTCTTGCCAAAATCCTAAACGGTTTAAACCCGTATTAAACTTAAGATGAACAGGATAATTAGTTTGGTTTTCTTCAGAAGCAACAGCAATAAATTCTTTTAAAATTTTAGCATTATATAAACTAGGTTCTAAACAATGTTTTATTAATTTTTTAAAATTTACAGCTTGAGGATGTAGTACTAAAATTGGGGTTCTAATACCAGCTTTTCTTAAAGCGACACCTTCATTTATGTAAGCCACAGCAAAATAATCTACCTCTAATTCTTGTAAATATTTTGCTATTTCACAAGCATCGCTTCCGTAAGCAAAAGCTTTAACCACCGCTAAAAATTGGGTGTGTGGTTGTAATTTTGATTTTAAGTGTTCAAAATTATGTTTAAGTGCTTTTAAGTCTATTTCAAGCACCGTTTCTTGTGCTTTAGGCATTCTTATCTTTAGTTTTAGAATTTATTTCTTCGGCATCATTCACTTTCATATTGCGTACTTTATCACGTATAGTGGCTTTGTAATATGCGGCTCTACTTAAAGGTTCGTATTCATCAACTTCACCTAAAAGCACCAAACTATCGCTTTTTCCTTTTCGGTAACTGTATTGTGCTAAGTTACCCGTACGTGTACAAACGGCGTGTACTTTGGTAACATATTCGGCAGTAGCCATAAGGTTTGGCATAGGGCCAAACGGATTACCTTTAAAATCCATATCTAAACCAGCAACAATAACACGAACACCTTTGTTGGCTAAATCGTTACAAACACGTACAATTTCATCATCAAAAAATTGCGCTTCATCAATACCAACAACATCACAACCATCTGCTAAAATAGGAATATTAGCTGCGGCTGGAACAGGTGTGGAACGGATTTCATTGGCATCATGAGAGACCACCATATCTTCATTATAACGCACATCAACGGTGGGCTTAAAAATCTCCACTTTTTGTCTTGCAAATTGGGCGCGTTTAAGCCTTCGAATCAATTCTTCTGTTTTTCCAGAAAACATGGAGCCACAGATAACTTCAATCCATCCAAATTGTTCTTTATGATTTACGGTATTTTCGAGAAACATTTCGTAATTTTAGCACTAAAACGATACCATTATTCGTTTGTATAAAGGTGGCGTAAATTTATTAAAAATCAAACCCCTAAATCGCATTAATTTTAAAATTATAAACAATGAAGAAGAAGTTAGAATCTGATCTCATTAGTATAGCACATAGAATTCTTAAACTAAAGGGAAAAGAAGATGTTGTAAAAATGCATGCTGAGGTTGTTGCGCTTTATGAAAAGTTATCGGTATTAAAATTTGCTCAC
Organism: Flavobacteriaceae bacterium; assembly: GCA_049791475.1. GTDB lineage: Bacteria > Bacteroidota > Bacteroidia > Flavobacteriales > Flavobacteriaceae > CAXBID01. The sequence continues at coordinate 6,659 of JBAQZZ010000304.1, forward strand.
GAAACTTTTGAAGATGATATTCCAACTATTGGCAGCGATTCGTCTTTCTTTGGGATGCTCGATGAAGCGTTTAATAACAAAGTGAGTGACAATATTGAGGTCGAAGATAAAATATATATTAATCTAGACGCCATTGAAGACGATGATATCATGGAGCCTGTGATGGAAAAAATTAAAGATATGGTTGCGCAAATGCCTCATGAAACGCAGCAGGTAGATGCCATTTTTGAAGAAGCTATTCCTAAAACACCTATTAAAAAACATAATTTAGAAGAGCTTACAGAAGGCTTTAAAAATATGCCAGTTTTTGAACCAGCTTCTTTATCAAACCGTACTTCAAATGATAAAAAATCATTGAATGATAAAATAAAAACAGGTAAATTTAATATTGGGCTTAATGATAAAATTGCTTTTATAAAACATTTATTTGATGGTAAAGTTGAAGATTACGATCGGGTTGTATCTCAATTAAACACATCACTATCTTCCAGTGATGCGAAACGATTTATTGAAGATATTGTAAAACCAGATTATAATAATTGGACTGATAAAGAAGAATTTGAAGAGCGTTTTTTACAAATTATAGAAAGTAAGTTTGAGTAATGAGCAAACTCTACATTGTGCCAACTCCAATAGGCAATTTAAAGGACATCACGTTTAGAGCTATTGAAGTTTTAAAAGAAGTCGATTTAATTCTAGCAGAAGACACACGAACCTCAGGGAAGCTCCTAAAACATTTTGAAATTTCTACACACATGCAATCGCATCATATGCATAACGAGCATAAAACGGTCGAAAATATTATTCAAAAATTAAAAAGTGGAACTTCGGTTGCGTTAATTAGTGATGCAGGAACACCGGCAATTTCAGATCCTGGGTTTCTACTATCACGAGCATGTATTGAAAATAATATAGAAGTAGATTGTTTACCAGGAGCCACAGCTTTTGTTCCAGCATTGGTAAATTCTGGATTACCAAATAACAAGTTTGTTTTTGAAGGTTTTTTGCCCGTTAAAAAAGGAAGACAAACCCTATTATTACTATTAGCCGAAGAAACAAGAACTATTATTTTTTATGAAAGCCCGCATAAACTGGTGAAAACTTTAGGTCATTTTTGTGAATATTTTGGAGAAGACAGACAGGTTTCAGTATCGCGAGAATTAACAAAACTGTACGAAGAAACTATTCGAGGAACAGCTAAAGAAGTTTTAGAGCATTATACAAATAAACCACCAAAAGGGGAGATTGTTATTGTGGTTGGCGGGAAGCCTTTAAAAGGCATTTAATTATTTTTTAGCCACAATGCAAGTTCTTTAATTATTTCAAAAGCTTTATTTGGGTCTAACTTAAAAGTTAGAATGATTAAAATGATAAAGATAATTAGCTTCTAGGTTCATTTTGGGATTGGTATTTGAATGTAGTTTTGTTTCTAATATTTAAAAACTAATCTATAAAAAGAGGGTATAAACTAAAAGAACACTGTGCGCCATGTTTTTTATTATAAACAATATTTTAAAAAAACGTTTTTTATTATAAACAATTTAATATATTTGTGTTTATAAACAAAAACAATTATGGATGAATTAATTGCTTTACAGGAACAATTATTAGAAAATATTTCTTCCAAACAGCGGTATTTGTTAAATGAGATAGATTGGACTAATCGTTTAATAGGAATAAAAGGAGCAAGAGGCTCAGGAAAGACAACACTTTTACTTCAATATATTAAATTTAAACTACCTAAAGAAAAAGAATCGCTCTATACAACCCTTGATGATTTATACTTTTTAGAAAATAATTTAGTTTCATTAGCAAAAGAATTTACATTAAGAGGTGGTACACATTTAGTATTGGATGAGGTTCATAAATACCCAAATTGGTCAAGAGAATTGAAACTTATTTACGATCAATTTCCTAGTTTATATGTTTTGTTTACATCTTCTTCTATGTTAGAAATTTATAAAGGAGAATCTGATTTGAGTAGAAGAGCGGTAACCTATCATTTAAAAGAATTATCATTTAGAGAATTTATTCAATTTGAAAATCAACATGATAATATTCCTAAAATAGAATTATCAGATTTACTAAAAAACCATAAGGAAGTAGCAAGAGGTTTAAAACCTTATGTTGAAAACCCAATAAAACATTTTGATAACTATTTGAAATATGGCGCATACCCGTATTATTTAGAAAATAAAAATAGTTATGCAATAAAATTAAGTCAGACTATAAATTTAATTTTAGAAGTGGATTTAAATGCTGTTGAAAATATGCCTTACGAAAACAGCAGGAAAATAAAAAAATTATTAGTAGCAATTGCTCAAAGCGCTCCTTTTATACCGAATATTACAAAGCTGAGTAATAGATTAGATATGTCTAGAAAATTTTTATTGAATGCCATAAAAACATTAAACAGGGCAGATTTGGTAATGGAATTATTTAAACCAACCAAAGGCGTTGGCGCATTAACCAAACCAGAAAAATTATATTTGAATAACCCAAATTTAGTCTATGTTTTAGGAAAACAAAACGCAGAGATTGGAACTTTGAGAGAAACTTTTTTTGCTAACCAAATGAAACATATACATGACATTCACCTTGCTGAAAAAGGTGATTTCATAGTAGACAGAACGTATACCTTCGAAATTGGAGGCAAAGGAAAGACATCGAAACAAATACATGGCGTTAAAAATAGTTTTGTTGTAAGAGATGACATGGAAATAGGTAACCTTAATGTGATTCCGTTGTATTTATTTGGATTTTTGTATTGATGAAAGAGTTACTACAAGACATAAAACAATGTACCATTTGTAAAGAACAGCTGGTTTTAGGTCCGCGACCTGTCGTTTCTGGACACCCAGATTCTAAAATTTT
>JBAQZZ010000305.1:0-10137 GCA_049791475.1 Flavobacteriaceae bacterium
GGTCTACAGGTTGTGTTTTAAATTTATAGGCTGTACCTGTTTTTAAAATAGCTTCTTGATTTAAAATCATTTGCGCTGGAATACATATTTGCGCTATAACTACAAGTATAAATATGATAAATAGGTGTATTGTTTTCATTTTTTAATTTTTGTGTTTATTGATTAATCCAAAATCAAATGGTGCCCAATAGCAGATTTTTAAACCAATTTTTTAAAACTCTCATCTCTTTAAGATTTTAGTTTTTTCTGTTTTTTCAGCATCATATAATTGGTTGCAAAAAAACCAACGCCAACTACTACAAAAAATAATCCTCTTAAAATAAAACTCATATTAGTATCAAAAAAGCGACAAACGATGAGGATAGAAATAATTAGTAATCCGTAGTTTAAAATGCCGAAGTGAAATTTATCAGCTCCTATTTTTATAGCCATAATACCCAGTGCCATTATTAAAAGGTTGGTTAAAACTATAGGAAGTGTGTTATTGTTAAAACCAATAAAAAAGATAATAGCAAATAGTATAAATACATATTGAAACAAATTAATACCAACTACCCATTTTTTTAAATGGTTTAAAACCAAAACCGCCAAAGCTGATAAGAATAAGATTATTGAGATATAGGTTTCTTGTGAGTTAAAAAGAATGTCGTCTCTAAAAAAGTCTTGCCATAACCAATCAAAACTGGCTAGCATGAGCATGTAAATAGTTCCTAAAGAGCCTAATACCAAAAAACCATTTCGTCTTAATTTTTGATTATTGAAAAAAGGTAACTTCCCTAAATTATATAACAATCCAAAAAACGTGATGTACATGATATAGCCAAAAATGCCATTATTATTTACAAATGCTCCTAAAACAATAAGTACACTTAATGGTAAAAACCAATTAAATATAGACGTAATGTTAGCTGTTGCCTCTTTTTTTAAAAGCATTAAATAATAAGGTATTATTGCTAGTATTAAAACAATATAAAGCCACGGTGTGCCAATAACAGACCCGTAAAAATAACCATATACACATGCATAATAAGTTGCAAATACAATATGCAATAAAGCTAGAGTATGGGATTTTAATAGATAAATAAGCGGTAAACAAAGTAGCGTCCAGGTTAATAAATACGTACTTAAATCTCCAGGAATATTATAAATCTGACTCACTAAAGCCATACTTGAACCTACAGCAAAAAACAAAAATACTCCTGAAGCTTCTTTCCAAGTGGTGCTTTTGTTTTTTAAAATTGAAAAGCCAACACATAATTGCCCAATAACTAATGGTAAAAAAGCAAAAATGGTTTTTACTGTTCGTGAGAAATTATCCCAATTATGCGCTAATATTAAAATAATACCTAAGCCTACCAAAGTAGACCCTAAGACGGCAAAAACTGTAAATAACCTGTTTGGTGCATCAATTTGTTTTGATTTATAATAGGATTCTATTTTTGATGCAATGTCTTGAGATATAACTTTCTTTTCAACAAGTTCGTTTATATCATTTTGAATTTTTGAATTCATAGAACTTTAATTTAATAATTTGAAAGATAACTGATTTTTAAAACCCCGCAACCAAAAGTCACGAGGTTTTGGGTTAACTAACCAACCATCAAAACAACTCTTAATGCTTTTGTTTCGATTTTCTATTTCTATTCATCCTCTTTTATATTTCTATCAATATATTGTATGTCTCTAGTGTTTTTCTGCACCGCAATAGCAGCGAATAAACTTAAAAGAAATGACATGCCGTAAAATCCTTTTTCGCTTAATAATAAATCGGCATTCCATAAACCAATAACCAATAACACTATAGATGTAAGTGTTGTAAACCAACTAATGCTGTAATAAATATCGGTAACTGGAATGTCTTCCATTTTATCTCTCACTGCTTTTTGTACCGAGATTACAGAAAACAAACCAAAAAGGAGTATGGTAAAATAATAGCCTTTTTCATTAAGCATCATATCGGCATTCCATAAACCAATACAATACGAGGTCATACCAATTAATAAGGCTGACCATGAAGCGCCTACAAATGCAGCTGTTGGTTTTTGATCAAAAACTTTAATCTCTTTTTTACTTTTTTTTTCTTTCGATTTTTCATCTAAAGAAACTGTTGTTTCATAATTCATAATATTTTGTTTTAATGATTACATGGCAAAACTGCAAAACTTATCAAAATTCAGAAAAACAATATTTCAAATAAACTGACGATATAAATTATACTAATAAATAATAAAATGCTATATTTATTAGTATAATAAAATATTTACTGACGATTAAATGACTGATTTAAATGATATAATTTCTGGGTTTTCTACAGAAGATCAACAAAAATTCGTGTCTTATTTAGAAAAAAAGAATAAACGCATTGATACTAAAAACGTTGAGTTGTTTAATTATTTGTTAAGCGATAAATTAAACTCTAAATCTATTTGCATAAAACTTTACGGAACAAAAAAACAAGATGCTTACCATGCTTTAAGAAAACGGTTGCATCAATCTGTAATAGATTTTACAGCAAACCAAAGGCTACAAGAAGAAGGCTCAGTTAATATGCAAATTATAAAATACATATTGGCATCAAAATCATTTTTACAACAAAAACAATATAAAGTTGCCTATAAAATTTTGGATAAAGCAGAAATGTTAGCAACCGAACATTACTTATTTGCCTTGCTTAACGAAATTTATCACACAAAAATTCAATATGCTTATGCAAACCCTTCTTTAGAATTAGATTCACTTATTTTAAAATTCAAAAGCAATCAAAAACAAATTTTTTTAGAAGATGAACTAAATATTGTTTATACAAAAATTAGAAACACCATAAATAATATAGCGTATAAAGGAGATGTTTTAGATTTTGAAACCATTTTAGAAAACACTTTTAAAGAACATCACATTACAGTTAATGATGCTTTATCCTTTAAATCGCTTTACCAATTGGTAACTATTGCCAGTATTTCAGCTTTTGTGTCTAAAGATTATTTGAAAATTGAACCTTTTTTAATTAGTACTTATAATGCTATTCTTCATCATAAAAATAAAGAAAAGCAGCCGTATTATCATATTCAAATTTTATATGCTATTGCTAATGCACTTTTTAGAAACAAAAAATTTAATGAGTCGTTGCACTATTTAGAAATTATGCATGAACATATGTGTCTTAAAAAGAAAAAGCATTACAACGCATTCAAATTAAAATATCATTTATTGCTAGCTTTAAACTTAAACTATAATAATGAGCATACAGTAGCCATAGAAACTCTGGAGTCTGTAACAATTAGCAAACATCGGGATATTGAAACGCTATTAGATAGTCGTTTAAGCTTAATTGTATTATATTTTCAACAAGAAGATTTCAAAAAATCACACAATATGTTTTCTAAGTTTTATCATACTGATACATGGTATACTGAAAAAGCTGGAAAAGAATGGGTTATAAAAAAGAATTTAATAGAAATATTACTCCATATTGAGCTTGAAAACATTGATTTGGTAGAATCTAGATTATTAAGTTTTAAAAGAACACATTTTAAATATTTAAGAAACATTAATCAAGAACGAGTTATTAGGTATTTAAGTTTAGTTGAATTTTATTATAAAAACCCAGAAATAGTAACGTCAAAAGCATTTAAAAATAAAGTCGAGAATTCTTTTGAATGGATTGAAAAACAACGCGAAGATATTTTTGTTATGAGTTTTTACGCATGGTTAAAAAGTAAAATGGCGAACACAAACCTTTATAGAACCACACTAAACCTGATAAATAGTCGCAATTAATTCATACTCCTTTTTGTTAATATCCAGTTAAAATTAGCAACCTCTTTAAACCTTTTCAAATTCGCTCAGTCCAAACAGCAATTAAACATAAAATATTAAAACATGAAAAAATTAGTATTAATTGCTTTAGCTTTTATAGCCTTACAAGCTACTGCACAAGAACAGAGAAGACAAGGACAAGACGGTCAAGAAAGAAGACACCAAATGGCGAATCTTTCAGCTGAAGATATGGCAACATTACAAACCAAAAAAATGACATTACATTTAGATTTAAATGAATCTCAGCAAGCCAAAATTCAAAAAATAAATCTTGAAAATGCCATACAAAGAAAATCCATGATGGAAAATCGTAAAGCAAAGAAAGAAAGTGGTGAATTAAAAAGGCCTACTGATGAAGAGCGTTTAAAAATGGCGAATGTAAGGCTAGATCATAAAATTGCTATGAAGGCTAAAATGAAAGATATTTTAGATGATGCGCAATATGCAAAGTGGGAAAAAGCACAATCTAAAATGGGAAAGAAAAGAGATGGAATGAAAGGGAAGAAAAAAGGCGAAAGAAATAAAAAATAGTATTGATTTTAATTTGATTGATTAAAGTTAGTTTGTTGATGAAAAACGCATCCCGAAATTTGGGATGCGTTTTGTTTTGTATAACTTCTGAGTTTGTTTATTCATCTTTTTTTTATTTTCTGATTTAGAATTACAAGCATTTACAAGATGAATAAAGGATAATGAGCTCATACCCAAAGCTGTTGTTTTAATTGGTTGATTCAACTATATAAAAACCTTCATTTTCATTTCCGCTCATAAGTCAAAAAAGAAAACTCATGGTCATGATCAGCATCCTTTTTATGGAATACATTTGCCGTTTCTTTCCAAACTGTAAGATCAATTTTTGGAAAATAAGTATCGGCTTCAAAACTCTCGTGCACGCGAGTTAATTCAATTTTATCGGCTAATGTCATAGCTTGCTTATAAATTTGTCCGCCACCAATAATAAAAGGTTGCGTATCATTTTTAGAAGCGTCAATAGCATCTTCTAAGCTGTTTACAATAATAACACCTTCAGGCACTTTGTAGTCTGCTTGTCTAGTAATAACAACATGCGTTCTATTTGGCAAGGGTTTCGGGAAACTTTCAAAAGTTTTGCGCCCCATAATTATATGATGTCCGTTAGTTAAATTTTTAAAGCGTTTTAAATCATCACTTAAATGCCAAATAAGTTTATTTCCTAAGCCTATGGCATCATTTTCTGCAGCAGCAACAATTACTGTAAGATTAGATTTTTTATAAGTTAGTTTTTCTGTATTTGAATTTGATTCATTATAAACCTCGGTTTGTGCTATTAAAGCTTCTTCCTTAACAAAACCGGCCTTCAATTTTTCAATACGAACTTGTTGTTTGGCTACCAACTTTTCTAACTGATGTTTTTCCCATGCTTTACCCATAAATTTATGAGTAATAAACACATTAAAAAGGTGATAAAGAAATAAGAAAAGCCATAAAAGTATGGCGTATAAAAACCAATCATATCCAAATGGTTTAAAATCTTTGCCCATACCTAAAACCGTATTGGCAAGAATTAAAAAAACAGCTCCAATTAAAAAAATGACAAAATGAATGTATAAACGCTTTTTTTGTTTAATGCGTTTTTGGGCATTTTCAATTAACTCTAATTGATCTTTGTCTATTTGTGGTATAGTTTTCTTTTTTCCAAACATATTCATGAAATGTATTACGTAAAGTTAATGCTTTTTAGCGATATGAAAATGATTATTAGTTGGCTTTAATTAATAATAGTGAACGCAAACGTTTTCGTGCTAAAGTAATTGATAATCAGTAAGAAACGTAGTTTACACACTGATAATAATATAAATATTTTGCTAATTTTTTAAGCACCTTTAAATTTTTATGAATTCATATTATCAAATTGATAATTCTTTTAAAGTAAATTAATCAAGATAGATAAGTATAACAAATTGTTTTTAATTTTGTACTGAAAAACAACACTTTAAAAAATTAAAATTATGTCTATTAAAAAACAATATTTAAAAAGTAAACCAGTATGTAAAGTAACTTTTGCTTTACCTGCTGAAGATGCAAAAAAAGTTTCTGTTGTAGGATCTTTTAATGATTGGAATGCGAAAAAAGCACCACTTAAAAAATTAAAGAATGGTACTTTTAAAGGAACTCTTGATTTAGAATCTGGAGCGTCTCATGAATTTAAATATGTTGTTGACGGTGTTTACGTTAATGATGAAGCTGCTGATGCTTACACATGGAATGATTTTGCTGGAGCAGAAAATGGTGTTATAAACTTATAATTACTGTATTTCAAAAAGCTTAAAAGCACCTCAATTGAGGTGCTTTTTTGTTTTATACTGCTACAATTCCCTTTATATGGGGGTGCGGATTGTAATCTACTAAAGTAAAATCCTCAAAATCAAAATCAAAAATATCTTTAATGTCTGGATTCAAAATCATTTTAGGTAACGGACGAATATCTCTAGAAAGTTGTAATTCTAATTGCTCGAAATGGTTACTATAAATATGAGCATCACCAAAAGTGTGAATAAATTCGCCAGCTTCATAACCACAAACTTGCGCCATCATCATAGTAAATAAAGCATACGATGCAATATTGAAAGGAACACCTAAGAAGATATCGGCACTTCTTTGATAAAGTTGTAGCGACAATTTAGGTTTTGCATTTTCGCCCTCTTCGGGGGTTGGGGGGCTTACATAAAATTGAAAAAAAGCATGACAGGGCGGAAGCGCTGCTTTACCATTTGCAACATTTTCATCAAAAGATTTTGAAGTATCTGGAAGCACTGAAGGATTCCATGCAGAAACTAACATGCGTCTACTATTTGGATTGTTCTTTAGTGAATGGATAACATCTTTTATTTGGTCAATGTCATCGCTATTCCAATTACGCCATTGATGTCCGTAAACAGGGCCTAAATCGCCATTTTCATCAGCCCAGTCATTCCAGATACGTACCCCATTTTCGGTAAGATATTTTATATTTGTATCACCTTTTAAAAACCAAAGCAACTCATAAACTATAGATTTTAAATGTAGCTTTTTTGTAGTTACCATTGGGAAACCTTCACTTAAATCAAATCGCATTTGGTGTCCAAAAACACTTTTTGTGCCTGTACCTGTTCGGTCTCCTTTTTCATTACCGTTTTCTAAAACGTGTTTTACTAAGTCGTGGTATTGTTTCATAGCTTTTCCCACGAAAGTGGGAATCTCATTAAATTAAACTTGATTTTATCATGACAATCTAATGCCTAGAAATATTTGCCTTAATTGCGATAAGCATAACATAAATTTATCAGGATTAAAAATAAAAAATAAGAGTCGAATCGGTTCAATGTAATTCTAAATAATATCAAAAGTTATTAACTAACAGAATTAGATTTAGGATCGTGTCGTTTTTGTTTTCTGATTATGAGATTCCTGCGTTCGCAGGAATTGGTTACCCTATAATCATTCCTGCAATAGTAGCAGAAATTAAAGAAGCAATTGTGCCGCCAAGAAGTGCTTTCATTCCAAATTTAGAAAGGGTTTTACGTTGTCCAGGCGCTAGAGAACCAATACCGCCAATTTGAATACCAATAGAAGCAAAATTTGCAAACCCGCAAAGCATATAGGTTGCCATAATTATGGATTTTTCATAATTAAGATGAATGGCGTTAGTAACATCTTTTAAATCTCTTAATTGAATGTAGCCTATAAATTCACTAGCTGCTAGTTTGATGCCTAAAAGTTGACCCATTAAAGCCATATCTTCTTTTGCAACACCAATAAGCCACATAAGTGGTGCAAAAGCATAACCAAGAATGAGCTCAAGCGATAAACTTTCGTAAGATGTATTATTTGCAATCCATGTATTTATATTTGAAATATCGCCCACCCAACCTAAAATACCATTAAACATGGCAATAAAAGCGACAAATACTAAAAGCATAGCACCAACATTTACAGCGAGTTTTAAGCCTTCAGTAGTTCCGTTTGCAATAGCATCTAAAAAGTTTGAGCCTATTTTTTCCTGAGACACTTCAACGTCTGTATTAACGTCTTCAGTTTGTGGATATAATATTTTAGAAATTACAATAGCACCTGGAGCGGCCATAACCGATGCTGCTAAAAGGTGTTTTGCGTAAAATAATCTTAAAGCAGGATCGTTACCACCAAGAAAGCCAATATAGGCTGCGAGTACAGCACCAGCAACGGTTGCCATACCGCCAATCATAACCAGTAGCATTTCGGACTTATTCATTTTTTCTAAATAAGCCTTTATTAAAAGTGGTGCTTCAGTTTGCCCTAAAAAGATGTTTCCAGCTACGCTCAAACTTTCTGCTCCAGAAATTTTTAAAGCTTTAGAAAGTAACCAAGCCATGGCTTTTACAACTTTTTGAATAATACCTAAGTAAAATAAAACGGATGTTAATGCTGAAAAGAAGATAATGGTTGGAAGTACTTGAAAGGCGAATATGAAACCAAAAGTATCCATGTCTACAACTAAACCTTCAAATAAGAATTTGCTTCCTGCACGAGTAAAATCCAATACATTTACAAATAAGCCTCCTACAAATTCAAAAACATTTTTTATAAATTCAACTTTTAAAACACCAATTGCTATTAAAAGTTGAAAGGCTAAACCGATACCTACAATTTTCCAGTCAATGGCTTTTCTGTTGCTGCTAAATAGAAAAGAAATGAATATGAGTGAAACCATTCCTAAAACTCCACGCCATAAACTTGTGAAGGTAAATCCTTCATTTGGAATTATTTCAACTTTATTTTCGCTTTCATTTAAAGTTTTAGAAATAGTATTGCTTTCTGAGTTGTCTAGGTCATCACTAATTTTTAGTGAATTCTGACTTTTATTAATTGAATCTGAATACGTTTCAGATACAGTTTCAACATTTGTTGAATCCGCATTTTGAGCTAAAATTGTTGAGTGTCCTACAAAAATGGTAATGATGAGGCACAATAATAGCTTTTTCATGTGTTTATATTTATTGTTTTTTATTGGTCACATGTAGCATCCATTTAATCATTTCACTTGGGTATCAAGTTTTAGTTATGGATGTTTCATAAATTCAAAATAAGTGGGAATTATTGTTCTCGTTTTGAGATTTCATCTCGAATATTGGCTGCCTTTTCGTAATCTTCATTGGCAACAGCTTCTTCTAATAAAGTATTGAGTTCTTCAAGTGTTTTTCCTTTAAAATTTTCACGAGGTGTATTTGGTTCTAGCTCATTTGCAACTAATTCATCCATTAAAATACTATCCTGCGCATCATCATCTTCATCCTCTTTTTTAGGATTCACTTTTAAGTAAATACCCGCTTTATCAAGTATGTTTTTATAGGTGAAAATAGGTGCCTGAAAACGAAGTGCTAAAGCAATAGCATCACTTGTTCTGGCGTCAATAATTTCCTCAATTTTATCGCGTTCGCATATTAAACTTGAATAAAAAACACCATCAACTAATTTATGAATAATGACTTGCTTGACAACAATATCAAATCGGTCTGCAAAATTTTTAAATAAATCGTGGGTTAATGGTCGTGGCGGACTTATTTCTTTTTCCAAAGCAATAGCTATAGATTGTGCTTCAAAAGCACCAATAACTATTGGGAGTTTTCTGTCGCCATCTACTTCATTCAATATCAATGCGTAAGCGCCATTTTGGGTTTGGCTGTATGATATTCCTTTTATGTTTAATTTTACTAAACTCATAATTTATAAAAAAGCAAAGAACTGTTTAAATTAGGACTTTACCAACTGCCAATGGCGATTTAAGATAAAATGCGAATATAATCAGTTCAATACTAGTACACAATTTATAAAAAATAATTTATTGTTGTGCTTTAAATGCCTTTAATTTTTCGATTAGTTGCGGAACCACCACAAAAGCATCGCCAACCACACCATAATCTGCAGCTTTAAAGAAAGGTGCTTCAGGATCTGTATTAATGACTACTTTTACTTTTGACGCGTTGATTCCCGCTAAATGTTGAATAGCACCTGAAATTCCAATAGCAATATATAAGTTTGATGCCACAGGTTTTCCTGTTTGCCCAACGTGTTCCCCGTGAGGTCTCCAACCTAAATCGGAAACGGGTTTAGAGCAAGCAGTGGCTGCACCTAAAACATCAGCGAGTTCTTCAATCATACCCCAATTTTCAGGACCTTTTAAACCACGACCTGCAGAGACTACTATTTCTGCATCAGCGATAGTTACTTTATCTGTGGCTTTATCAACCGATTTAATTGTAACGCCTAATTCTGAAATTGAAGGTGAAAAATCTTCTACAGCAGCATTTCCACTATTTTCAACTA
>JBAQZZ010000306.1:0-2104 GCA_049791475.1 Flavobacteriaceae bacterium
CTCATATATAGCATTAGCATCAGGCTTTTATTTTTCATCGAATTTATCTCATCAAAAATTTATTAAACATGAAATATCTAAAATATTTTTAAATAATAAATATTTGATTTTAAGGTTATTGGCAACAGTAATATTAATCTCATTTGTATTTAGGCATTTTGATTTATTTTATTATAGAGATGTAAAATTTAGTAATTCAACAGAAGTTAATAAATATAATGCTGCACAACCTCAAAATTTCTCAGTACTTTTTGCATGCTTAACTATATTTAGACACCTATATTTTGTGCCATTAGTATACTATTTTGCAAATAAAATGAAGTCTAAAAAACTGCTTTTTATCTGTATCTTACTTTTTTTATTGCCTATTCTAGAATCATATTTAAGAGGATCAAGAAGAATTATTTTTGAGTCCTTAGGGCTTTTGGCAATCATATTATTTGTTTATGGTAAAATTAAACTAAGGTCCTTAAAAACATTAATCGTTGTTGTAGTCATTATTTTTTTATCGTTAATTTTTTCCTTCTCTGTGGTTAAAGATAGAGGAGATGGACAGGAGAACCATTTTTATACCAATATATTTAATGCGCAGTATAACGAGTTTGTTCCCGCAAATGAGAAAGTTATTAAATTTATTGAAGAAAACAACAACCTATTGTCGCATATCTGTTTCACAGAAATACATATGGGCCAATATATTATACATGGTGTTTTTGAAATGGATTATATGATTTCTACCAAACCGAAACACACTTATGGAATGTATAATTTTTATTCCTTTGTTAAAGTTTTTAATAAACTTGGGATTGTAGATATTCCATTAGAGGAATTGGATAATCCTACTAAAAGAATAACCTACATTACTTTTTTTGGCGGTTTGTTTTTGGACTTTGGTTGGTTTACAATCCCATTAATGTTTTTATTCGGGGTTTTTCAAAATAAAATATTTACAATGGAAAGCAATAATTATATTTTTGCACCAATAGTTATCATTCTACTGTTTTCAAATGTTTTTATGCTAACATTTAATTTCATGAGAGCACAGTTTATTTTTAGTCTTATAATTTATTTTATATTTATAATAGTTGTTTATTTATTATTAAATAGCTTTAAAAAACAAGTTCAATAAACGCTTGAATTTAGTTTTTAGAAATGTAATACTCTTTGTTTAAAATAATAGAGTAAATTTGAATTCTATAAAGTAAACATAATTAATGGGTAAAAAAGCTATAATTTTTGGGGGTTCCGGATATATTGGAACAAACTTGCTTTCTTTTTTCATAAACAATAAAATTTTTGATAGTTATTACATCTTCGATATTAAACCATTAATTGGATTTGATGCTATTATTTATAAAGACATTGTTAATTATAAAAATGTTGATGTTAGGGAAAAACTTAATATCGAAATTGAAGATATAGATATTGAAAATAGTTGGATATTTAATTTTGCCGCTATTCACAGAGAACCAGGACACGAGTATAAAGAGTATTTTGACACGAACATAGCCGGTGCAGAAAACATTAACAGCTTTGCGTCAAGATTAGGAATCAAGAACATTTTTTTCACTAGCAGTATTGCCCCTTATGGGAGATCGCTAGAAGAACGAACAGAAACATCCCCATTATATCCAGAAACAGCATACGGAATATCTAAAGGATTTGCGGAAAAAATACACAAAGAATGGTTAGCGGAAAACAAGTTGCGAAGACTTATAATTGTGCGCCCCAGCGTTGTTTTTGGACCCAAAGATCCAGGTAACGTTTACAGGATGATAAAAGCTTTAAAAAAAGGCACCTTTATACTTCCAAATGACGGAAAAGTTATAAAAGCCTATGGCTATGTTTACGGATTGGTAGAAAGTATATTATTTACAATGAAAAAAGAGGATAGGTTAATAATTTATAATTATGCTGAAAATCCTTTAGTTCCTTTAAACAGTATGGTTGCAATTACTAAGGACTATTTGCAAATAAAAAAACCTACACTAGAATTACCCGTAAGTGTGTTGGTATCCATTGCTTTTTTTGTTCAAATACTATTCAAAATTACAGGAAAAAAAACAGATATTCACCCTGTAAGGGTAAAAAAAGCAGGGTTTCC
>JBAQZZ010000307.1:0-3760 GCA_049791475.1 Flavobacteriaceae bacterium
ATTTTGAATTAGATGCCGATTCTCCTTATGAAATTCCTACAAAGGAAATTTATGAAGAGCGTCCAGAGCCTTTAAAATACCCACAGAATTTTCCAAAATATCGTTTCTACGGAAATAATATTAAAACTATGATTGATGTGGCAAACACTTGGGAAGATGGCGAATTAAAAGAAGCCTTGCTTTTTACCATTGCCAACCACATGAAAAAGTGTTTTTTAAACTGGAATAAAGATACCGTTGAAGATGCTGTAATTTTCACGCATTTATTTGAACTTTCAGGTGGTAAAATTGATATGCGAGAGGCGGATGAAGATTTATCAGATGCCACAAGTTTATTACGAACAAAAACAAAGTATAGCAGTAACACTAGTAAAAAAGGGCACCATAAAAAGAACACTAACAATCGTCAAAGAAAACGCTACTAAACTAAGTGCATGGGAACATTTAAAATTGAAGGTGGTCACCAACTAAAAGGAAAAATTCAACCTCAAGGTGCAAAAAACGAAGCTTTACAAATTTTATGCGCAGTTCTACTTACTCCAGAGCGCGTTACTATAAATAACATCCCAGACATTGTTGATGTCAATAAATTGATTAGCTTATTAAAAAAGCTAGGTGTAAAAGTTGAAAAACGCTCACGAAGTTCATACACATTTCAAGCGGATGATGTAAATTTAAAATATTTAGAATCGGACGAATTTAAAGTAGATGGTCGTGGTTTACGAGGCTCCATCATGATAGTTGGTCCGTTGCTAGCACGTTTTGGTAAAGGTTATATTCCAAAACCTGGCGGCGATAAAATTGGTCGTCGTCGTTTAGATACGCACTTTGAAGGTCTTATTAAATTAGGAGCAAAATTTAGATATAGTAAAGAAGACCAATTTTACGGTGTTGAAGCTGAATATTTAACAGGAACTTACATGCTTCTTGAAGAAGCTTCGGTTACCGGAACTGCCAATATAGTTATGGCAGCAGTTTTAGCAAGAGGACGAACCACTATATATAATGCGGCTTGCGAACCTTATTTGCAGCAACTTTGTAAAATGCTGAATAGAATGGGCGCCAAAATTAGTGGCGTAGGTTCTAATATGTTGGTTATTGATGGTGTTGACAGTTTAGGCGGAACAGACCACACGATGCTTCCAGATATGATTGAAATTGGAAGTTGGATAGGACTTGCAGCCATGACAAAAAGTGAGCTAACCATTACCAATGTCTCTTGGAACGATTTAGGCGTTATCCCAAATATATTTAGAAAATTAGGTATTACTGTTGAAAAACGTGGAGACGATATTCATATACCAGCACATACCGATGGTTACGAAATACAAAGTTATATTGATGGTTCTATTTTAACGATTTCTGATGCACCTTGGCCAGGATTTACGCCCGATTTATTGAGTATTATTTTGGTAGTAGCCACTCAAGCTAGAGGCAGTGTTTTAATACATCAAAAAATGTTTGAAAGTCGTTTGTTCTTCGTGGATAAATTGATTGATATGGGCGCAAAAATTATTTTATGCGACCCGCATAGAGCTACCGTTATTGGGCATGATTTTAAATCGACCTTAAAAGCAACCACGATGACCTCGCCAGATATTCGTGCGGGTGTATCGTTACTTATTGCAGCTTTATCTGCAAAAGGGACATCAACTATTCAAAATATTGAACAAATAGATCGTGGTTACGAAAACATTGATGAACGTTTACGTGCTATTGGGGCTCATATTGAGCGTATAAAGTAAGAAGTTAATTTAGGTGTTGCGCTTATCGGTTATGTATATGAAAAGTAGCGGGTTTTTACGCACTGACTTTTCGGTTTATTACTGACCTTTATTTTATTATTTATCTTTCGTTTAAGCACTAAAACCGATATTTTTTATATGGTGTTGGCTTGAGTATTTAGTTCTGTTTTTCAAACCAAACATTTCTGGCTCTTCCGTTAGATATTCGAATCCCTGAAATTTTATTGTCTTTTTTACGCTCAAATTTTATAATAGCAAAACCTGGAATTTCCAATACATCTATTTTTAGCATTTGCATTGGAAAATCACCATGTCTACCATGATGACCAATTAGGTTTTCATCTTTAATTAAAACATTAAAGATACTTTCTAATTCTGGGCTATAAAAGCGTCCAGTATAATCTCTTATGTATTTCTTAGAGTCTAAAATAGGTTCAAAATACTCGAACGTTGATGGCGCACCATCATTAATACTTACCGTAATGGTTTTATTGCCATTTTTATCTAAATCAAATTTGGCTATCAGATTTGCTGAAATGCCTAACATTTTAAATTCATTAGATGAAATTGGTACTAGTGAGTTTTCACTATTTGCGTTACGAAAATAGCGTAAGGTATCATTTTTCACATATATTTTTCTGGCATATTTTTACTTATCATTCCAATAAGATGATTCAAATTGTTTTAACTTTTCAGTTGTCATTGAAATTGTAGTTAAAACTTGTTTAGCCTCAATTGTGTCGGACGTATCCTCTGACTTCTTTGGAAATAAAATATTGAATATTTGATTTTCTTTTTGCCCTGGATTTGATGACGAAAAATTAGTCAATACGGCAATATGCAATTGTTCCTCGGGATAGGTACTCGAATAGGCTCTAAAACCACCTATTGCACCTCCATGCTGTATCCTTTTATAACCTTTAACTTCATCAAGACTCACGCCAAAAGCATAGTTGTTTTCACTCCCATCATTAAGTGTGTCAGTAGTCTTGAGTATTTTAAAAGCCGAACTCCAATCTGAAGTTGGTGTACTAAAATTTTGCAGCCAAGTCAATAGGTCTGTTGTTGTAGAATGTACGTTTCCAGAACCAACATAACCCCAATATTCTACTGCTCTAAAGAAATTATTATTTGAGCCATAATACGAGGTGGCATTATTTGGAACTATACGGTCATACCTATCTTCTACATACGTATCTGACATTCCTAAAGGATCAAATACATTGGCTTTCATCCATTGAGGAAACTTCTCTTTGGTCACATTTTCTATAATATTGACCATGAGCATATAGCCAGTATTACAATACAAGAATTCATCACCAGGTATAAAATTTAATTCTTTTTGTTTTAGCATAAAACGATACAAATCTTCATTAGTCCTAGAGTCGTCATCACGCCAGCCTGCCAAACCAAGCATTGCGTGTAAACTGCGCATACCACTTGTGTGATGTAACATATGACGTATGGTAATGGTAATGGTATGTCCAAAATCTGGCATATCAGGTAAATGTTTTCGTATATCATCATCTATTGATAATAATCCTTTCTCGTGAAGTAATACAATTCCCATAGCCGTAAACTGCTTAGAAACTGAACCTACGTTAAATATAGTTTCCGTAGTGTTTGGCACTTGATATTCTAAACTAGCCAAACCAAATGCTTTTGAGTAAAGAACTTCTCCTTTTTGCATAATACCAATTGCACCTCCAGGATGATTAGCTTCAGTCCAGGTATTAAATAAGCTATCAATTTTTTGAGATTGAACTTCGCTCAATTGAGCTTGTACGGAAACTAAGCTAAAATAGGTTAGTAAAAAAAATATGGTTTTTAGTTTCATGTTGTTCTATTTTAGTTTTAATGTTTGTGAATATTCAAGCCAACGTTTAAGATATGAAACCGTTTCAATGATTTATATCTACCGATAAGCGAAGTTAGAATTTTCCTACCACAAAATCAATACGTACTTCTACGTATATTTAACAAAAAAGGCTTCAACCTATAAATTGAAGCTTTTT
>JBAQZZ010000308.1:0-2210 GCA_049791475.1 Flavobacteriaceae bacterium
ACGCCATGCTGAAAAGATCTGCAAGGTGATGGACATGGCGATGAAGGTCGGCGCGCCCGTCATCGGCCTCAACGATTCCGGCGGTGCGCGCATCCAGGAAGGCGTGGCGTCGCTGGGCGGCTATGCCGAGGTGTTCCAGCGCAATGTCCTCGCCAGCGGCGTGGTGCCGCAGATCAGCCTCATCATGGGGCCATGCGCGGGCGGGGCGGTCTATTCGCCTGCGATGACCGACTTCATCTTCATGGTGAAGGATTCCAGCTACATGTTCGTTACCGGGCCAGATGTGGTGAAGACCGTCACCAACGAGGTCGTCACACAGGAAGAACTCGGCGGGGCGATCACCCACACGACCAAGACCAGCGTCGCCGATCTCGCCTATGAAAATGATATCGAAGCACTGCTCGCAGCACGCGACTTCATCGACTTCATGCCGCTGTCCAACCGCGAGGAAGTGCCGGAGCGGCCGACCGCCGATCCATGGGACCGGCTTGAGGACAGCCTCGACACGCTGATCCCGGCCAATGCCAACCAGCCCTATGACATGCACGAAGTCATCGCCAAGGTGCTGGACGAAGGCGATTTCTTCGAGATTCAGCCGATGCATGCGGGCAATATCCTGTGTGGTTTCGGCCGCGTGGAAGGCCGCACCGTGGGCGTGGTGGCGAACCAGCCGATGGTGCTGGCGGGCTGTCTCGACATCAATTCATCCAAGAAAGCCGCGCGCTTCGTGCGGTTCTGCGATGCCTTCGAAATCCCGATCCTGACCTTCGTCGACGTTCCCGGCTTCCTCCCCGGCACGAGCCAGGAACTGGGCGGGATCATCAAGCACGGCGCGAAACTGCTCTTCGCCTATGCCGAGGCGACCGTGCCCAAGATCACCGTGATCACGCGCAAGGCATACGGCGGGGCATATGACGTGATGGCGTCGAAGCACCTTCGCGGCGATTTGAACTACGCATGGCCCACAGCGGAAATCGCGGTGATGGGCGCGAAGGGCGCGGTGGAGATCATCTTCCGGCAAGACCGCGACAACCCCGAAAAGATCGCCGAGAAGACCAAGGAATACGAAGACCGCTTCGCCAACCCCTTCGTGGCGGCGCAGCGCGGCTATATCGACGAGGTAATTCACCCGCACTCGACGCGCCGGCGGATCGCGCTGGGGCTACGCTAGTTGCGGACGAAGCAGTTGGAGAACCCTTGGAAGAAGCATGACAATATTCCGCTGTGATGGCTGACTTTCCTTGGCTCATGTGGGTGATCTCGACCGTCGCTTTAGAGGCGTTCCTGATGTGGTATATTCGCCGAGCAGAGCGAACATCGACCATCGTGCGCGGCGACTTTCCTTTGAAGGGCGAGACTGTCCTTGCAAGGGAAGAGGATAAGCCGCTCTTTGATCACCTGATCCGCACTTGGCGTAAGCTTATGTATCTCGTGCCATTTATCACCTTCGGCCTTTTGTATTTCGGAGACCACTAGAATGAAACTCGGCCGTCTCAACCACATCGGGGTCGCCACGCCCTCCATCGCGGACTCGATCGCGTTCTACCGCGACGTCATGGGCGCGACCAAGATTCACACGCCCTTCGACCTTGAGGAGCAGGGCGTAAAGGTCTGCTTCGTCGACACCCCCGGAGCCGATGGGGCGATGAACGGCACGCAGATCGAGCTGATCGAGCCGCTGGGGGAAAACTCCACGCTCGCAGGCTTCCTCGCCAAGAACCCGCTCGGCGGGCAGCATCATCTGTGCTTCGAAGTGCCTGATATTGCCGAAGCCCGCGCCGAATTCGAAGAACAGGGCAGGCGTATCCTCGGCCCCACGCGGATCGGCGCGCATGGCACCCCTATCTTTTTCGTCCATCCCAAGGACATGGGCGGCATGCTTACCGAAATCATGGAGACCCCGCGCGAGGATGCGCACTGGTCGAACTAGTATAATCCGTCACCCCGGCCCCCGAGCCGGGGTCGCTTGCCGCCTGAGATCCCGGATCAAGTCCGGGATGACGAAAAGTGAGAGAGAAGAATGTCCTACGAAACCATCCGCGCCGAACGTGACGGCCCGCTGCTGACCATCACGCTCAACCGGCCCGAGCGGCTCAACGCCATGGCCCCGCAGATGGCGGACGAAATCGGGCTGGCGTTCTACGATCTGGGCGATGCCCGCGCAGTGCTGATCACGGGCGAGGGCAAGGGGTTCTGTTCGGGCGCGGACC
>JBAQZZ010000309.1:0-16408 GCA_049791475.1 Flavobacteriaceae bacterium
AGAAAAAGCAACTCTAAAAATTAAGATAACCGATAAGGATAATAACCCTATAATAGCGCATTTAGGATTAAGTATTTTTGATAGGAGTTATAAAAACAAGCTTGAACAAAAAAACATACTTTCCCATTATTACCTTTCAACTCAGCTAAAAGGTAATATTTATAACCCAAACTATTATTTTGATGAAGAAAATAAAAACAGATTAGAAGCTTTAAACTTATTATTACTTACCCAAGGTTGGCGTTGTTACATCTGGGATGAAAACAATATAAAAGAACTGAGAAAACCGTTACTTTCTGACTCCATTATTGGTAAGGTCTATTTAGAAAGAATAACTAAAAAATCTGAAACAGAAGGACTAAAAGTTGTAAGGGTATTTACTTCAGATTCTTTAAAAGGCAAAGATTTCATTATGACAGATTCCAAAGGGTTTTTCAGTATTGATTATAAACATCTAAAAATGGGTGAAAAGGGTTATGTATATCTAAAGTCAATGACCTCAGAAAAACCTAAATACGTTATTAATATTAAAGATGCTTCATTTGATATCATCAATGCAAACAGAAAAACAATCCCCATAAACTATCCGCTTCTAAAATTAAAAGAAGAACCAATAGAAGATAATAGAGCACCTCTAATTGTATCAGATAAAGTTAACAAACTGGAAGAGGTGGTTCTTTCAATAAAGAAAAAGAAGGTGTTTCGAGATAAGTATTTGGGGGTTTTAGATAGTTTAGCTAAAATAGACTTAGCTACTGATTTTGTATGCTTAAATCATATTACGCCTGTTTTAAATTGTTTTCGCAAGGACAATCAACAAAAAAGGAGACCTGCAATAGATGGTGAAACTGTTATTGTATCATTAGGCAAAAATGGTGAGATTTTAGGTGCTGATTATCCACACGATTATTATTTTGGAGATAGAATAATAACTTATCGTAACGCTAATCAAAACTTAACAGAAGAAGAACTCCTAAAAAAATTCAATTTAAGAATGATAAAAGGGTATTATGGTAAACGCGAGTTTTATAAGCCTATGTATGATGTAGAAACCGTAAATGATCCTTTTCCTGATTATAGAAATACCTTGTATTGGAAACCAGATATAATTACCAATGAACAAGGAGAAGCTATAATAGAGTTTTATTGTTCAGATATAAATACAATATTTTCAGGGACTATTGAAGGGGTTAGTAACAATGAATTATTGGGAAGTAAAAATTTTGAGTTTAAGGTTATAAAACGAGAATAATAACAATTCTACTTCTTCTTTCCTGTAAAAACATAAGTGTAAAGCCACATTAGTGTAAATGTTGGTATCACATCCAAACCAGGAAGTGCTTCTTCAACAAATGTAATGACTCCTGCTATTTTACCAGATTTACCTTTGTATAGTTTAGTCATTAACCAACCCGAAAGAGGTGCCCAAACAATATCGGAAAACTCACCTATTACAGGAATTATAAAAGACACATAACCTAATGCGTCAAATAAAATGCTTAAAGCTAAAACTTTGTATTTATTCATTTATTCTATTTTCATTGAATAAAACAAGAAACATACCAAAATCTATTTTCCAATAAGTTTCAAAAATTCGTTTCTAGTGTCACTTTTTTCAAACTGCCCTCTAAAACCCGAGGTTGTAGTTATCGAGTTTTGTTTTTGTACACCACGCATCATCATACACATATGGGATGCTTCAATTACCACCGCTACACCTTGTGGTTTTAGTGTGTCGTTAATACAATCTAAAATTTGCTCTGTTAAACGTTCTTGTACTTGCAAACGTCTCGCAAAAACATCAACAATTCTGGGTAATTTACTTAAACCAACAATTTGTCCGTTTGGTATGTAGGCAATGTGCGCTTTTCCGAAAAATGGTAAAATATGATGCTCACAAAGCGAATACAACTCGATATCTTTCACTATAACCATTTCGTTGTATGACTCTTTAAACATAGCGCCTTTAAGAATTTCAACAGGGTCTTGATTGTAACCTTGAGTTAAAAATTGCATTGCTTTTGCGGCCCGTTCTGGTGTTTTTATTAATCCATCTCGTGCTGTATCTTCTCCTAAATCTTCAATAATATTTTTGTAACGTGTTTTAACATCGTCCGTTACTTTCATGTTATATTCTTCAAAACTTTTATATGGCATAATCTATTATTTCTTTAATTTATTGGTGTAATAGGTGTTTAACTTTTTTATTTTCGGATTGATTATAAACTGACAATACGATTGCTCTTTATTCTCATTATAATAATTTTGATGATCTTCTTCTGCATGATAGAACACATCTAACTCTGTAACCTCTGTAACGATAGGCTTATTAAAAACCATTTCTTTTTCAAGATACGATATAAATTTCTCAGCCTCTTGCTTTTGATTATCATCAGTATAAAATATCCCTGACCTGTATTGTGTGCCAACATCATTGCCTTGTCTGTTTAAAGTTGTTGGGTCGTGGGTTGCAAAAAAACACTTCAAGCAACTCTATAAAAGTGATAATTGCTTCATCATAAAAAATCTGAATAGCTTCTGCATGCCCCGTTCTACCAGTACATATTTCTCTATATGCTGGGTTTTTTATGTTTCCTCCTGTATAACCAGAAATCACTTTATCTACACCTTCTAATCTTTGAAAAACAGCTTCTGTACACCAAAAGCATCCGCCAGCAAAAGTGGCAACTTGTAAGTTATTATTCATAGCATATAAAGTTAATTCATTTTTAGTGATATAAAATATTAAATACTTACAGCACGCTGTTTTTTAACTTTAAATTATGAGAATTAGAACTAAACAAAATTATTTTTGTTGTTATTGAGGTTTCAATAATAATGTTAAACACGTACTTCATTAATCAATCAAATCAAACCTTCTGGAATGAAATTTTTCATCATAATCGTTTTTTTTTCTTTTTCCAGCTATTCACAAAATAAAAAAACTTTAAATATTCAAAGAACTTATAAAGCTCCAAAAATTGATGGTAACCTAAATGAAACTATTTGGAACACCTCTGAAATAGCTACAGATTTTGTTCAATTTAGACCAAATATTGGAGTTAAGACACCAAAAAATGAGCGTACTGAAGTTAGAGTAGCCTATGATGATGATGCCATTTATTTTGGTGCTAAAATGTTTGACGATCCTGATAAAATAATGAGTCAAATAACACAGCGTGATAATTTTGGACAAAACGACTTTTTTAGGATTATTATAAATCCAAATAATGATGCACAGAATAATACGATTTTTGTTGTTTTTAGTTCTGGAAGTCAAGCAGATGCTATTGCAACACTAGAAGACCAAGATTATGGTTGGAATGCTGTTTGGGATAGTGCCGTAAAAAAAAATGATGATGGTTGGACTGTCGAAATTAAAATTCCTTATCGTGCTTTACGATTTGCTAATGAAGCGGTACAAACTTGGGGCATTCAATTTGAGCGTGAAGTGAGACGAGAACGTGCACGCTACTCTTGGAATCCAATAGACCCAACCAAAGGTTCAAATTACCTTTATCATGGAGAAATTACTGGATTAAAAAACATAAAACCGCCTGTTAGATTAAATCTATATCCCTTTATATCTGGAGTTGGAACCACTTTTGATGGCCAATCTGAAACCAATTTAAATTTTGGTTTAGATATAAAATATGGTATTACAGATAATTTCACCTTAGATGCGACGCTAGTTCCAGATTTTAGTCAAGTTGGCTTTGATAATTTAACACTTAACCTTGGCCCGTTTGAACAAACCTTTAATGAACAAAGGCAGTTTTTTACAGAAGGTGTAGATTTATTTAATAAAGGTAATTTATTTTTCTCAAGACGTGTAGGCGGTGCACCAGTAAGTTCACCAGATTTAAATGAAAATGAAACATTTGTAAATTACCCTAATACTGTTAAGGTTTTAAACGCAGTTAAGGTTTCAGGGCGAACTAAAAACGGGCTTGGAGTAGGTGTTTTTAATGCAATTACAGAAAAAACTACGACTCAAATACGAGATACATTATCAGGAGATTTAAGAGAAGTTATTGCAGAGTCCTTTTCAAATTATAATATTTTGGTAATAGACCAGCAGTTTAATAATAACTCATCTGTGAGTTTAATAAACACCAATGTTACTAGAAAAGGAGATTTTAGAAATGCTAATGTAACCGGTTTATTAGCAGATATTTCTAATAAAAGAAATACTTACAATATAAAAGGGCAAATTAAGATGAGTAATATTTACCTACCAGACGAAACCTCTACTGGTTATAATTCATCTTTTGAAGCAAGTAAAATACACGGAAATTTTAGGTATGGCATTGAACATAATTATTCAGACACAAAATATAATATAAATGACCTTGGTTTAAATCTACGTAATAATTTCAATAATTATAGTGTTAATTTTTCTTATAGAACTTTTACGCCTTCTAAAAAACTAAATAATTATAGAATCAATACTTTTTTGAATTATAGGCAATTAGCATCTCCAAATGTATATACAAACACAAATATAGGTACTGATTTTAGAGCAACTACAACCAGTTTACATACATTTGGCTTCAATTTTAATTTTCAGCCAGGGAAACAATTTGATTACTTTGAAGCCAGACAAGAAGGTAAGTTTTTTATTTATGAAAACTTTTTACAAGTAGGAAGTTTTATTTCTACAAACTTTAATAACCGTTTTGCTTTCGTATTAAGAACTAATATAAACACACTATTTGAAGAGGGAAGAGACTTATTTAGTTATGAAATTAATTTAAGTCCGCGAATACGATTTAATGAACATTTTTTACTACAATATAATTTTGAATTTAATTCCAGTAAAGGAAGTAGAGGTTACGCTACCTCCCAGAACGATGAATCTATTTTTGGCGAACGCAATCGTACCATTTTATCTAATAGTTTTACAGCAACCTATAACTTTAATCCATTGCACAGTCTCTCACTAAACTTTAGAAAATATTGGGATACCGTAAATTATGATGAAGATTTATTTACTTTACTGGATAATGGATTATTAACAACAAATAGTGGTTATACCGTTTCAAATATTGAAAACAACCCAAATATTAATTTTAGTACTTGGAATTTAGATTTAAGTTATTCTTGGGAAGTAGCACCAGGAAGCTTTTTAACGGCTTTGTACAGAAATCAAATATTTAATAGAGATAATGAAGCGAATATTAATTTTAGCAATAATTTAGATATTTTAAGAAGCCAACCCATACAACATACTTTCTCTTTACGACTTCAATATTTTATTGACTATGGTTCTATTAGAAAAGTATTCAAGAAGAAAATAAATTCTTAATTGTACATAACAGCTTAAAGTAGTAAATTCACAGCTATTATTTATTTTAAATGATTCAAGCAAAAAATATTCACAAATATTACGGCGATTTACAAGTTTTAAAAGGCGTAGATATTCACATTAAAAAAGGCGAAGTAGTCTCTATTGTTGGTGCATCTGGTGCCGGAAAAACAACACTTTTACAAATTTTAGGCACTTTAGATAAAGCATCTTCAAAAGCAGATTTTGACCTAACTATAAATAATACTAAAATTAATTCTCTAAACGATAAAGCTTTAGCTAAATTTAGAAATGAGCATATTGGTTTTATCTTTCAGTTTCATCAATTATTACCAGAATTTACTGCTTTAGAAAACGTGTGTTTACCAGCTTTTATAAAAGGCACTAAAAAAAGTGACGCTGCAAAACGCGCTAAAGAGTTATTAGATTTTTTAGGTTTATCGCATCGTTATACTCACAAACCAAGTGAACTTTCTGGTGGCGAACAACAACGTGTTGCCGTAGCTCGTGCGTTGATTAATAACCCAGATTTAATTTTTGCTGATGAGCCTTCGGGTAATTTAGACAGTGAATCTGCCGAAAATTTACACAATTTATTCTTTAAACTTCGTGATGAATTTGGGCAAACCTTCGTTATTGTAACTCACAACGAAGAACTTGCAGATATGGCCGATAGAAAATTAACTATGGTTGATGGGAAAATTCTAAAATAGTACTGTTTATTTTGAATAAAGCCGAATTAAAAGACTTTCTAGAAACTAAAGTTGTTCAATACAACAAGCCTAAGTTTATTGAAAGCGATCCTATTCAAATTCCGCATCTTTTCAGTAAAAAAGAAGATATTGAAATTGCTGGGTTTTTAACGGCTACTATTGCTTGGGGAAACCGCAAAAGCATTATTAACAATGCGAATCGTTTAATGGATTTATTAGATCATTCACCTCACGATTTTATCATAAACCATCAAGAAACCGATTTAGAAAAATTATTGCCTTTTGTGCATAGAACCTTTAATGGTGATGATTGTATGCAATTTATAAAATCGCTTCAACACATTTATAAAAATCATAATGGCTTAGAATCTGTTTTTTTCAAACATGCACAAAAACAATCTCTTCAATTGGCTATTTCAAAATTTAAAAGGACTTTTTTTGAAGTTACCCATTTACAACGTACCGAAAAGCATGTTAGTGATCCTTTAAAAAACTCAGCAGCAAAACGTATTAATATGTTTTTACGTTGGATGGTGAGAAACGATAATACTGGCGTAGACTTCGGAATCTGGAAAAGCATTTCTCCTGCTCAACTTTCGTGTCCGTTAGATGTCCATTCTGGCAATGTAGCTAGAAAACTTGGACTCTTAAAACGAAAACAAAATGATGGAAAAGCACTTTTAGAATTAGACACCCATTTAAGAAAACTAGATGTAAAAGATCCTGTTAAATATGATTTTGCCTTATTCGGTTTAGGCGTTTTTGAAGGATTTTAACATTTCTTTTATTTATCTTTAAACAATTAATTTTAGAGATATATCCATATGCGTACCATTTACACTTCCATTTTATTATTATTTACTGTTCTTGTGTTTTCACAAAAAAGAAAATTACCAACCGACACAACTGTTGTAACAACTCATAATGCCACAATAAAAGGGGTTAGTTTTTCTTATACAGCAACTACAGGAACACAACCTGTTTGGAACTCAAAAGATGAGCCTATTGCCTCACTTTTTTACACCTATTATGAACGGAACAATGTTAAAGATAGAGCTAACCGTCCTTTAGTTATTTCTTTTAATGGTGGTCCAGGCTCAGCTTCCGTTTGGATGCATATTGCCTACACAGGTCCTAAAATTTTAAATATCGATTCAGAAGGCTATCCAGTGCAACCTTATGGCATAAAAAACAATCCGAATTCTATTTTAGATGTTGCAGATATTGTTTTCGTAAATCCTGTAAATACAGCCTATTCTAGAATGATTGAAGATAAAGAAGGGAAACTACCCGATAGAAAAACCTTTTTTGGCATCAATGCCGATATTAAATATTTAGCCGATTGGATAAATACATTTGTTACACGAAAAAACCGTTGGGAATCGCCTAAATACATCATTGGTGAAAGTTATGGTGGAACCCGAGTAATGGGTTTAGCTAACGAGTTACAAAGTAGACAATGGTTATTTTTAAATGGTGTAATTATGGTATCACCAGCAGATTATAAACTTTACAGCACAGAGCAACCTATTTATTCATCTTTAAATTTACCTTATTATACTGCCGCAGCATGGTATCAAAAAGTACTTCCGCCAGCTTTACAACAAAAAGATTTATTAGAAATTTTGCCAGAAGCTGAAGATTTTGCCATAAACAGCTTAATGCCAGCCCTAGCAAAAGGCGGTTTTATTTCTGATACTGAAAAAGATGAAATAGCTGAAAAAATGGCATACTATTCAGGTTTGAGTAAAACGTCCATATTACAAAACAATTTAGATGTACCTACTAACTTTTTCTGGAAAGATTTATTAAGGAATAAAACAGGACAAATTTTAGGCCGTTTAGATTCTAGATATTTAGGAATTGACAAAAGAGAAACTGGCGATTCGCCCGATTATAGTCCAGAGTTAGTAAACTGGAATCATGCGTTTACACCTGCAATAAACTATTATATTAGAAATTTTTTAAACTTTAAAACAGACATTAAATACAACATGTTTGGTGATGTGCATCCTTGGGACAATAGAAGAGATAACACCAGAGACGGATTAAGACAAGCTATGGCGCAAAACCCTTATTTAAAAGTATTAATTCAATCTGGGTATTATGATGGTGCAACCACTTATTTTGCCGCCAAATATACGATGTCACAAATAGACCCAAGCGGGAAAATGAAAGACCGTTTTACCTTTAAAGGTTACAGAAGCGGTCATATGATGTATTTAAGAAACGAAGATTTAATTTCTGCAAATGATGATTTACGTGATTTTATAAATAATTCATTATCTAAAGGTAAACCGGCTAAGTATTAACAAAAAAAAAGACCTATTAGTTTTTAAAACTAATAGGTCTAATATTATTATTTATAAAAATTATTAGCCTCTTAACCAAGCTTCAAGTAATTCCTTTTGGGCAGCTGTTGCGTCAGCTTTTTCCATAATTCCTTTTCCAACTGTGTAAGATTGTGTTGTAGTTGTTTTAATTACTATTTCTTCTCCATCTCTATCTAATATAACTTCAATATCTTTTCCTGGTTTCCATAAATAGACTTGCTGTAATACTTGGTTTGCATTTTGCATGGTAAATTCTGTACCATCAATAGTTTTTAAAACATCATTTGGCTTAACACCTTGTTCGTTCCAAAAGCTGTTAGCCGAAACCAAATCATTGAAAAATATTTTTCCTGCTTGTGGATCTGCTCCAAAAATTAATTCACCCGCATTTTGAATGTAATTCGTTTCTACTTTCCCCTCGCCTATTTCTAAACCTACTTTAGCAAAAAAGTCGTTATAATTAATTGGAATATCGCCAATAACATGATCGTCAAAAAACACTCTTAACGAAGGGTAGGTCATTGCCACAATTTCATCAATTAATTTATCATCTTCAAAGGGCTTATTTTTACCATATTTATTTGAAAGTTCCTTCATTAAAGATAAAATACCACGATTGCCATTACTTTCTTCTCTTAATAAAATATCGATACACATACCTATTAATGCGCCTTTTTGATACACATTATAATATTGGTCTTTATAAGGTTCTTTTAAAACATTTTCACTCATTATGGTGAAACTCATGGCATCGTTCATGCGTTTTGAACCTTGAATTTTTCCCATAACTTTATTATAAAATTCAGTCTCTTCAACTAAACCTTCGCTCACTTGAAAAAGCGTTGCAAAATATTCGGTTACACCTTCGTACATCCATAAATGTTTAGAGAATGTAGGATTGTTATAATCAAAATAATGAATATCCTCAGAATGCACACTTAATGGTGTAACAATATGAAAAAACTCATGCGAAACCACATCTATCATGCTCTCAACTAGACCTTCAAAAGGCGAAGCTTCGGGTAAAACCACCACGGTTGATGTATGATGCTCTAAAGCTCCAAAACCTTTAGGAGAATCTTCTTTTCCTTCAGATAAATATAAGTAAATATCGTAGCGAGATGTCGTATTTATATCACCTAAATATGCTTTTTGTGCTTGCATCATTTTAAAAACAGTTTCTTTTAAAGATGCTGCTGTATGCACTTGATTTGGAGAATATACGCTTAATACAATTTTAATATCGCCCACCATAAACTCTTCAACATCTAATTTACCGTACATCATTGGGTTATCGGTAATATCGAAATATCTAGGAGCCAGATAACTTGTTGTGGTCGTTTTACCATCATCACTCGCTTTAGAACTTATGTTTTGTAAGGCCGAAGTACGAACAAAATCAGACGGTGCAGTAACATCTAATTTGTATTGATTGTTTTTTAACGAATCGAAATAACCAATAAAACCATGTAAATTTAAAACATAGTTTTCTGGTTCTATATTGGTTCCAGATGGTGAAAATGGTTGCTCACCGCCTATACCACCTTTAGTTTCTATATCAAAAGTATCGTTAACCAAATAAGTGATTTTATCCAATTCTTTTGCATTTGCAATGGCCCAAGTATTTACATCTACTTTTACAACTGGCATATCTTCGCCTTTGTAGTTTATGGCTTTAAAACCGTCTATATATTTTCCGAAATCACTAACAGAGTAAGTGCCTTGTATAACTCTTGGCAATCTATAAGTTACTGTTTCAACTGTAAAACGCCCTGGGTTTATGGTAACCGGTGCTTTATCATCGGTTACAGCACTTAAATTAATAGAGGTTTCTATGGGTAATGCGGTAGCTAAATCATTTAAAGATTTTTTAGTCGAGCTACAACTAGCTAATAAAATAGCTGCAAAAAGTGCAGCGAATATTTTTGAATTCATGCAATTATGTTTTAAAGTTTTAAATTGACGCGCAAAATACCACTATGTTACGACGGGTATTCTTAAGGTTTTGTTAAATTCGCAGGATGCAGCAACCATTAGTGAGTATTTTAATTCCTTTTAAAAATACAGAGAAATTTTTGAAAGCCTGTCTTGATTCTATAATCGAGCAAACGTACACAAATTGGGAATTGCTAATAGTTGACGATCATTCGTCCGACAATAGCTATACTATTGTTAACGCTTTCGCGGAAAAAGACGCCCGTATCAAACTTTTTAAAAATTTTGGACATGGCATTATAGATGCTTTACAACTGGCTTTTTCAAAAAGCTCAGGGCAATTAATCACTAGAATGGATAGCGATGATATGATGTGCCAAAACAAACTAGAAATTTTAGCAAATAATTTATCAAAATACGGCAAGCAACATATAGCGATTGGTTTGGTGAATTATTTCTCTGAAAAAGGTATTAAAAGTGGTTATAAAAGCTATGAAGTTTGGTTGAACAACCTAACAAAAACAGGAACTAATTACTCTGAAATTTATAAAGAATGTGTGATTCCTTCACCTTGTTGGATGATTCATAGAGATGATTTACTAGCTTGCGATGCTTTTAATCCGAAAAGATATCCTGAAGATTATGATTTAGCCTTTCGGTTTTACAAACACGGTTTTAAATGTATTCCATGTCATGACGTTTTACACGATTGGCGTGATTACAACACTAGAACTTCAAGAACACATATCCATTACGCTGAAAATCATTTTATTGATTTAAAACTACACTACTTTTTAGAATTAGATTTAAATCAAGATAAAACACTCGTCCTTTGGGGCGCTGGAAATAAAGGAAAAAAAATAGCAAAATTACTTATTGAAAAAGACATTAATTTTGAATGGATTTGTGACAACCCAAAAAAAATTGGCAAAGATATTTATGGCAAATTGTTAAAACCTTTTAAATTTTTAGAAGACGTTAAAAACACTCAAAGTATAATAACTGTTGCGAATAAAACAGCTCAAAAAGACATAAAAAATTATATGCTTAAATTAAACTTAAAGTCTTTTGATGATTATATTTTCTTTTGTTAATTGAAAAAGAATTCCGAGATATTTTATATCGAGGTTTCCTTTGAAGTTGTCATTCCCGAAAAATCGGGAATCCAAACAAATAAAATATATAATTTCATTTGCATTTTCTATATTTGCACAATCTAAAACAACATGCAGTTTAAACACCCCGAACTTCTTTACGCTTTATTTTTACTGCTCATCCCCATTATTGTTCATTTATTTCAATTACGAAAGTTTCAAAAAGTACCATTCACAAATGTGGCATTTTTAAAAGAAGCAACTTTACAAACACGTAAAAGTTCACAGATAAAAAAATGGCTCATTCTTTTTACTAGACTACTACTTTTAGCGGCTATTATATTCGCTTTTACACAACCTTTTACATCAAAAACAAACGCTTTTAAAACAAAAAAAGAAACGGTTATTTATTTAGATAATTCTTTTAGCATGCAAGCAAAAGGGAACCAAGGCGAACTGTTAAAACGTGCTATTCAAGATATTATTAGTAATGTTCCTGAGGATGAAAACATCTCACTAATTACTAATGATAATGTTTATAAAAACACAACCGTTAAAGCTATAAAAAATGAATTGCTTCAACTTAGTTATTCTTCTAATAGTTTATCAACACAAGGGGCTTTATTAAAAAGTAAAACACTTTTTAATAAACAAAGTAATACTTTAAAAAACTTGATTTTTATATCTGATTTTCAAGAAGATAAAGCTAATTTAAATATTCAAAAAGACTCGCTTTTAAATTATCATTTGGTAAAATTAAATCCTGTAAATACATCAAATATTTCAATTGATAGTGTTTATATTGCTGATAAAAATGCTACAAATATTGAGCTAAAAGTCATTCTAAAAAACACCGGTAATCCTATTGAAAATTTACCTGTATCACTTTTTAATAACGATAATTTAATTGCTAAAACATCAGTAACTATTGACAAAGAAGCAAGTACTACATTTTCACTTTCTGCAAACGACGTTGTGAACGGAAAAATAACTATTGAAGATGCTAACTTACAATTTGACAACACACTATTTTTTAATATTAACAGCGTTACGAAAGTAAATGTGCTTAGTATAAATTCTGCAGAAGACTCATTTTTAAAGCGCATTTATACTGAGGATAATTTTAATTACACGCCAACTACCAAAGACCAATTAAATTATAATCTTTTAGAGTCTCAAAATCTTATTGTTTTAAATGAATTAAATACGCTTCCAAATGCATTAATTACGGCTTTAAAACAATTTACTAACCAAGGCGGCGCACTTATAATAATACCTTCAAAAGACATAAATAGTGCTTCATATAATAGTCTTTTATCAAATTACAAATCCGGTTTTAATGCCTTAATTCCAACTGAAAAACGTATTACAACTATTAATTATTCACATCCTTTATACAACAATGGTGTGTTTGAAAAACAAGTGAGTAATTTCCAGTATCCAAAGGTTAAGGGCTATTACCATACAACTTCAACAGGGAGTTCTGCTATTTTAAAATTTGAAGATGACAAACCGTTTCTAATTCAAAATGGAAATGCTTTTATTTTTACTTCCGCTTTAAATGAAGAAAATTCAAATTTTAAAAACTCACCGCTTATCGTTCCAACACTTTATAATATTGGTGAAAACAGTTTTAAAATCCCGGAATTATATTACACTATTGGAAAAAACAATACTTACGCTGTGAGCACAGGTTTAAAACAAGACAATATTTTATCGCTTGTAAATACCGATGTTAATATTATCCCTGAACAGCGCTATTTTAATAATAAAGTCGTTATAAACACCTCTGAAACTCCAAATATAGCCAGCACATACACGATTAATAATAAGAATGAAACCATTAAAAATGTAAGTTATAATTACGACAGAAGAGAAAGTAATTTGACTTACAAAGACCTATCAAATTTGAAAGATATAACGATTAGTGATTCCATTAGCGAAGTTTTCGATACCATAAAAAGTGATACAAAAGTTAACGCCCTATGGAAATGGTTTGTTATTTTTGCACTAGCTTTATTGATTATAGAAATGGCCATCTTAAAATATTTTAAATGAACATACTTATAAAATCTGCCACGATAATAGATTCTAAAAGCGAATTTCATAATTTAGCTCAAGATTTATTAATTGAAAATGGCGTGATTGTTAAGATTGCCAGCAATATTAAAAATCCAAAAAAATATCAAGAAATAAAGTTAGACAATCTTCACATTTCCCAAGGTTGGTTTGATAGTAGCGTCAGTTTTGGAGAACCTGGTTTTGAAGAACGCGACACCATAAAAAACGGGCTAAAAACGGCAGCAGCATCAGGTTTCACAGCAGTGGCAATGAATGCCAACACAAACCCCGTGATAGATTCTAACGCTGATATTACTTTCGTAAACTCAAAAGCTAATAATCATGCGGTTTCACTTTTACCTTTAGGCGCATTAACTAAAGAAAGTAAAGGTGACCATTTAGCTGAACTTTATGATATGAATTCTGCTGGTGCTGTAGCCTTTTACGATTATAAAAAACCTATTATTAACCCCAATCTCATGAAAATCGCCTTGCAATATGCAAGTAATTTTGATGGATTGGTATGTTCCTACCCCCAAGAAAATAAAATTTCGGGACATGGTGTGATGAATGAACATGTAACGAGTACCAAACTGGGTTTAAAAGGTAATCCCGCTTTAGCCGAAGAATTACAAATAGTACGTGATTTATTTTTATTAGAATACACAGATGGAAAATTACACATTCCTACTATTTCTACCGCAAAATCTGTAGCACTTATTAGGGAAGCAAAAAGCAAAAAACTAGATGTAACTTGCAGTGTGGCTATTCATAACTTATACTTTAAAGATGATGTTTTAACCGATTTTAATACGCATTTTAAAGTAGCACCTCCGCTGCGTACTCAGGAAGATATTGATGCATTAATTGAAGGCGTAAAAGATGGCACCATTGATATGGTAACTTCTGATCATACACCCATAGATATTGAACAAAAGAAAATAGAATTTGACTACGCCGAATACGGCACTATTGGCTTAGAAAGTGCTTTTGGAGCACTTCAAAGCATATTTACCTTAAAGAAGACTATAGATATTCTAACTCGAGGAAAATATAGATTTGGATTAGAAAACACAACAATAAATACAGGTAACACTTTAAATATTGCGCTTTTTAATCCTGATACCCAATATAAGTTTTCAAAAAGTGATATTATTTCAAAATCCAAAAATGCCATTTTTGAAGGAGAACAATTAAAAGGAAAAGTTTATGGCATTATTTCAAATAACCAAGTTGTTTTAAACTCATAATCAATGACAGAGCAAGACATAGAAAAAGGACGTCAAAATGCCATAATTAGCTATTTAACAATTATTGGCGTAATAGTGGCTTTTTATTTAAATAATGAACCTGATAAAAAAAGTACCTTTGCAAGTTTTCATATTAGGCAATCTTTAGGGTTGTGGCTAACATTTTGGGCTTTAGGATATATTATTGGAAGCTTTGATAGTTGGTTAGTAACTTCTAGTTTTTATTTATTTTTTGCAGTTTTATTTATTTATGGATTTACAAATGCTTTAAATAGAAAAGCGCAGATGGTGCCTTTGGTTGGTGCCTTCTACCAGAAAATTTTTGCAAATTTTGGAAAATAAATGATTAACACGTCGCTTTCTTTACAACATATTATTCGAAAATCTACTTTAACTGAAAATGCACCCTTATTAATATTACTGCATGGTTATGGTAGTGATGAAAACGATTTGTTTTCGTTTGCTGCTGAATTACCCCAAGAATTTTTTATCATTTCAGTTAGAGCACCTTACACCATGCAACCTTATGGAAACACTTGGTATGCTATTAATTTTGATAATGAAAAAGGAAAATGGAGTAATAATGAACAAGCTAAACAATCGCGTGATTTAATCGCTAGGTTTATTGACGAAGCCATTGCTGCATATCCTGTTAATAAAAATAACGTAGCGCTTTTAGGTTTTAGTCAAGGCTGTATTTTAAGTTACGCTGTGGCTTTAACGTATCCAGAAAAAGTAAAAAATATAGTGGCTTTGAGTGGGTATATAAATCAAGAATTGTTTCCTGATGATATTGATAAAAAAGACTACGCTAATTTAGATTTTTACTGCTCTCATGGTAGTGTAGATCAAGTTATTCCTGTGCAATGGGCACAACAAACTCCTTCTTTTTTAAAGAAACTGAATATAAAATACACGTATTCTGAATTTCCTGTGGGCCATGGCGTTGCCCCTCAAAATTTTTATGAGCTTAAGGAGTGGTTAATTAAACGCAGTTAATTTCTATATTTAATTATAGTTCAGTTTAAAATTTTAAAATAGAATTATGAAAACTAAGTTTGTTATCTTTTTTTCACTCTTAATATCAATTCAAGTATTATCAGTCGCTCAAACTAGTGTAAACTTAGATTATCTCGTCATAAATACTGGTGACACTTTACGCGGTATAGTTAAATACATAGATAGAAGAAGTGTAAATCATAAAAAAATCAGATTAATAGATACCTCTGGACATAAGAAAAAATATAAAAAGAAAGATATTTCTGTTTTTAGAGTTAATAATACTATTTATGAAGGTTTTTGGTTAAATCAATCGCCTGAGAAGTTTCAATTACTTAATCCTAAATATGATATTGATATACAAAATGGAGAAAAATATTTTTTAAAATTAGTAAGTAAAGGGAGTCTAAGTCATTATGAATTAGAATGGTTGGAACAAGGAGAATCTACTTTATTATGGATGGACTTACTAAAAAAAGAGGAAGATCCATTTTTTATAAGAGCCACTCAGGGATTATTTGGCCTAAAAAGGAAAGTTCTGATAGACTATTTTTTCAATTGTGTAAACCTCAAAGAAAAAATTAATCAAAAAGATCTGAATAAAGTATCGCAAATAGTATATTACTATAATAAACAATGGTATCAATCCGAGCAACTACAGGTCTATATTTTCTTGAAAATGGTTAGGCAGTAGTTGTTCCAGTTTTTGGATATT
>JBAQZZ010000310.1:0-3241 GCA_049791475.1 Flavobacteriaceae bacterium
AGAGAACTTGCTCCAGGATAGGATAATGGATTTTGGGCAAATGTTGTCCCCGGAGTTCCTTGGGCATTTGCAACATTGCTAAAATGCCTTATGTTGGAAGCGGTTTGTACATTCACCAATGTTGTCCCTCCACATTCGGTAGAATCAGGAATACCATCATTATCATCATCTTGATCACAAACATCCCCAATACCATCACCGTCCGTATCTAATTGATTGGCATTAGCGACGGTTGGACAATTATCTATAGTATCATCAATACCATCGCCATCTGTATCCATTGAAGTATTACAATTACTCGATAAAATGGAGAAGGGCACTATTTGTTTAGCAATAGATGGACCTTGATATTGAACCGTTAAGGATTGTCCCCCACCATCTTCATAAAACAGCACCTGTATCGCGTGTAATCCACTACTCAAGGTTGCGGTTCCTGATCTTTCCTGGCTTCCATGATTACCATCGTTATTCACAATTTCAACACCATCAATAAATAATTTTGATCCATCATCCGAATTCGTGTAAAAAGTATAGGAACCCGTCGTAGGCAGTTGAATGAAACCATTATAACGGATACCAAAGGCATCCGTATCACCCGGGTCAACATTATTCTGTAATGCCGCTACAATGAAGTCAGCTACCTGCCCCCTGCCCAAAGCTCCTGTTGTTGGAATGTTATCTACTGTGTTCCCAGATGGCGTGCCATCATAAAATTCGTAATCTACAACGTTAGGGCATGTTGGCGGAGTGCCTCTTAGTACCACATTATCTAACCGATAACGGTCATTCCCTTGGTTAGTATCAAAACGCATCTCCATTTCAATAGTTGAACCTGTGGTTGGTACATTAATTACATAACTCGAATTCGGGTTTAAAACAGGGGCCACCATTATGACCCAGCCTCCTCCATCAATTCTATATCTCGCCGAAAAGTTATCTCCTCCTTCAACATTTGCGTTTTCTACATCAAAGTTGATAATTAAGGAGGTAAACCCTATAATATTAATTGCACTTGTACTCCATATACCATTACCTCCCGTATTTCTTGCTTCAATTTTATTATTCTGGGTGGATACATTAATTGATGACCAATCTGTTGGGGCTACTCCAGAGCCTGAACCGCTCGTTGTATTGTTACCGTAAGTATTAAAATTCTCGCTCCAAATGGTGGTTTGACCATATGACCAAAAACCGCATAATAGCAGTACCAAAATAATGAGTGCCTTCGTATTAGAAACTTTTACGGTTAATCCCATTCTTGCTTATCCTTCTACTTCCAAAGTGTTACCGGTATTGGAACACTTCATAAAGAACAAAATTAAGAATAGACTTGCCTAAGGGAAATTTATGTTGTGTATATCGTTATTCTAGAAGCGAAATGAGCTATTCTTGAAGTTAGCCCATTCTACAGGTTTTTGTTGGATTATCCATTTACTTGAACATCAAATTCAATTGAAAACAAAAAGCGACGCAATAGGAATTGGTCGCTTAAAAATATTTATGAAAAGACTTATTCCAATATGATGAATTCTGACCTTCGGTTAACATCATGCTGATTGGAAGAACATTTAACACCATCTATGCATTCATTCAATAATTTGGTCTCACCAAAACCTTCACTTAGTAATCTCTCTTTCGATATTCCGTTGTTAATCATATAATTAATGGTTGCTTCCGCCCTTTTTTGGGATAGCCATAAGTTATAAGCAGCCGGTCCCCTGCTGTCTGTATGGGAATTTACTTTTAGTTTTAAACTTGGGTATTTTTCCATAGCGGCAATGACTTTTTCAATTTCTACTTCGGAATCCTTTCTGATATTGTACTTATCAAAATCGAAGTAAATGGTACTCAATTGCAGTAACTTCGCTAGATCATCGCCAAAACCAGCGGTTATACGGTCCCTTTCCAAGTAAAAATCGATGATTTTTGGTTTTCCATCCGAGATTCCAATATACTCTTCAAAAGGTATATAGCCCTCCATTAAAGCCCTTACGAAGTTTCCTTGATTACAATCCAATTCCAAACTGTAAGTACCATCAGAATCTGTAATCGTCGTAAACAACTCCTCGTTTTCCTCATCGATTACTTTAATGGTAGCCCCCACCAAAACTTCATTGGTGATTTTATCTCGTACCGTTCCCGTTACTTTCTGTATACAATCAAAGACCAACGGCCTCGATTCTACAAAGCTGTAAATATCGTCCTCACCTAGACCATCTTCCCTATTCGATGCCAAATACCCCGTTCGTAATTCTTCATCGAAAATAAACGTAAAATCATCACTTTTACTGTTTGCGGGCTCTCCAATGTTGAGCACCTTGCCCGTAAAATCTTTACGAAGAATCTTGGTTGCAAATATATCCAAGCCACCAAGACCGGGATGACCATCTGAGGAGAAGTATAAAATTTCGCTATTTGTTATAAAGGGAAACGTTTCTCGCGCCTCAGTGTTAATATTTTTTCCTAAATTTTGGGGTGGACCAAATGTTTGGTCTTGGTTAATTGTAACCATAAATAAATCAGATTCACCCAAGGTTCCAGGCATGTCCGAAGCAAAATATAGGGTTTTCCCATCCGGACTTAATGCCGGGTTTGCTACAGAGTAAGCGTCACTATTGAAAGGAAGTTCTTCTACTTCGCCCCAAGTGCCATCTTCCATTAACTGCGCCCGAAATATTTTCAATCGAATGATTCCTTTGTCATCCTTTACATATTTGCCATCAACAAAATTATTTCTTGTAAAATATAAGGTTTGGCCATCTTTTGTGACTGCAGAAGTAGATTCATGCAAACGTGTATTTATGCGTTCACCGAGTTTTGTGAACGAATTCAACGATGATCTGTAGATATTCACTTCATATAAGTCCAAAAAATCTTTTGCGTTCCATGTATGCCGGTATCGAGCAAAATTTCCTGTATCCCTATCGGAAGAAAATATAAGTCCTGCTTTATAAAATGTTGGAGCAAAATCAGAATATGATGAATTAAACTCAAAGGGGGCCAGCTTATACCTATCTGAGTTTTCTCTAATTTCTGCCATAAAATCACGATCTTCCCTAAAGGCTAAAGCCCTACCATCCCCTTGGGTTACCGCAATAAACTTTGTCATTATGGCACTGGATGTATCATAATCACCAAGCGTTTTCAAGGTCTGGGCGTATTTAAAATAATCTTCAGGCTTTAGGTCATTTGGATAATCTGCCACTAACCTTTTATAGGTATCAGCCGCATCCTTATAATC
>JBAQZZ010000311.1:0-11762 GCA_049791475.1 Flavobacteriaceae bacterium
TTTATAAGAAATGATTCTTTTGATAGCCCGTTTAAATCTTTAATCAACCTATTGAACTCATAAATTTTTAACTCAGATTCAGGAATTAAATAGGTCATAAAATAATTGTACGGCTCATTTCCTTTATGATTTTTATTTTCCGATTTCAATTCTTGGGAAAGTAAATAAGATGAGGCAGAACGATGATGGCCATCGGCAATGTAAACTGTTTTTATGGATTCAAATTCTAAACTAATAATGTTAACTAAAGCTTCATCATCAATTTTCCATAAATAATGGGTATCTCTGTAGGTTGTTGTAAATTCAAATTCGGCGCGTTCTTTTTGAACATCTTCAATTATATTTTTAATAATATTGTTATCAGGATAAGTAAGAAGTACAGGTTCTGCATTAAAACCTACTGTTTTTAAATAATTTTTAAATATGTTCTCACGATATTCAATAGTATCCTCATGTTTTTTAATGACATCATTTTTATAATCTTCAGCACTTGCAGCAGCTAAAATCCCAGAAAAGGAAAATCCATCTCTATTGACAATTTTGTATATGTAGTATGAAGGCAATTCATCTTGAATGAAAATATGATCTTCTTTAAATTCTAAATACCGATTTTTAACAAGTTCATATCGGGCTTTTCCAGTGATGTCTTTATGATACTTATATCCAGGATTTACAATATGTAAAAATGAAAATGGGTTATAATCTAATCGAGATTCTAGTTCGGCTTGCGTATAACTTTGATAAGAGCGTGATGCTACCAAGCTCACTTTATCTCGTGTTGGTCGTACTGCTTTAAATGGAATTATTTTTGCCATGTATAATTGAACTTGTC
Organism: Flavobacteriaceae bacterium; assembly: GCA_049791475.1. Taxonomy (GTDB): domain Bacteria; phylum Bacteroidota; class Bacteroidia; order Flavobacteriales; family Flavobacteriaceae; genus CAXBID01. Next base: position 833 of record JBAQZZ010000311.1, read on the forward strand.
ATTACGAGGAGCTTGCGACGTGGTAATCTGTTAGTTACAAGTTAAAAGATTGCTTCGTCATTCTTCCTCGCAATGACGGTATTAATTTACTTTAAAAATTGTTTAGAAATTTTTTCTGCTTTCCTATTTTCCGAATAATCGTAAAAACCTTCTCCAGATTTAACGCCTAATTTACCAGCACGAACCATATTAACTAATAGCGGACAGGGTGCATACTTCGGGTTTTTAAAACCATCATGCATCACATTCAAAATGGATAAACAAACATCAAGCCCTATAAAATCTGCTAATTGTAATGGCCCCATTGGGTGAGCCATACCTAACATCATAACGGTGTCAATTTCTTTAACGCCAGCAACACCGTTGTATAGGGTTTCTATTGATTCATTTATCATTGGCATTAAAATTCTATTCGCTACAAATCCTGGGTAATCATTAACTTCTACAGGGGCTTTGCCTAAAGTTTTAGATAATTCCATGATGGTTTTCGTAATTTCATCGCTGGTATTATAACCGCGAATAATTTCAACTAATTTCATGATAGGAACAGGGTTCATGAAATGCATCCCAATAACCTTATCTGGTCTGTTGGTAACGGCAGCTATTTGTGTAATGGAGATAGAGGAGGTGTTAGTGGCTAAAATAGTATCACCCGAACACGCTTCATCTAATTGTTTGAAAATTTTTAATTTTAAATCTACGTTTTCTGTCGCAGCTTCAACCACTAGGGTTACTTGTTTTACACCCTCAGGAATATCGTTAAATGTTATAATGTTAGATAGTGTTTTCGTTTTGTCAGCCTCAGAAATTTTTTCTTTAGCAACCATTCTATCTAAATTTTTAGCAATGGTATTCATACCTCTTTTTAGCGAATCTTCATTGATATCGATGAGATTTACTTTAAATCCAGATTGTGCAAAGGTGTGGGCAATTCCGTTGCCCATGGTTCCTGCGCCTATTACTGCTATGTTTTTCATAATCCTCTCTTATCTCTCCAAAGGAGAGAAACTGTTATGTTAAAAAGTATCTTTTAAACTAGTTTAATTATAAGTTTTACCCATTAGAGTTTCCTTCACATTTGGAAGGATTTAGGATGGGCTTAAAAACAATCAATTATCCGTGTTGCAACCCTTAAAGCTTCAGTACCATCGTGTAAAGTAACAACTGGCGTTGTATTATTGTTAATGGCATCTGCAAAGGTTTCTAATTCATCCAATATAGAATTATTGTCAGCTATCTTCGGGTTATCAAAATAGATTTGTTTTTTTACGCCTTCAGCATTTTGTAAAACCATATCAAAATCTCCAGGTGTTTCTGGTGCGTCTTTCATTTTAACCACTTCACATTTCTTAGTCAAAAAATCTACTGAGATGTAAGCATCTTTTTGAAAAAAACGTGCTTTACGCATTTTTTTAAGTGAAATTCTACTCGCTGTTAAGTTCGCTACGCAACCGTTTTCAAACTCTAAACGGGCATTGGCAATATCGGGTGTATCGCTAATTACTGCAACACCACTGGCAGAAATATGTTTCACTTTCGATTTTACAATACTTAAAATAATATCAATATCGTGTATCATTAAATCTAAAACAACTGGTACATCGGTACCTCTTGGGTTAAATTCAGCTAATCGATGTGTTTCAATAAACATGGGCGATTTAATATCATCTTTCACAGCCAAAAAAGCAGGATTAAAACGTTCCACGTGCCCTACTTGTCCGCGTAAATTATGTTCAGCTAAAAGTTCTCTAATATGTTCAGCTTCTTCAACCGTATTGGTGATTGGTTTTTCAATAAAAATATGCTTTCCTTTTGATATGGCTTGTTTTGCACAATCATAATGCGAAAGCGTAGGTGTTACAATGTCAACTACATCTACAGCATCAATAAGTGCATCAATTGAATTGAAAAATTTATATCCAAATTCTTCTTCAACTCTATTGCCATTAGCTTCATCGGCATCGTAAAAACCAACAAGATGATATTTTTCAGATTGTTTAAGAAGTCTCAAATGAATTTTTCCCAGGTGGCCAGCACCAAGTACACCAACTTTCAGCATAATTTTTACGTTTTGAACAAAAATAACATAATTAAAACATCAATTTAAGAATTTACAGCTAATTTTTAGGTTAAAATTCACGATAAATTAATTATGAATAAATAGTTTCACCCTATGAAATGTTTAACTAATTTTAGCATTGTAAACACCACCAAAATTGAAAGACACATTTAAGCACAAAGGATTAAGACTGCAGTTAGTTAACGTATTAATAAACAAAGGCATAACCAATGAAAATGTTTTAAATGCTATTGGAAAAATACCAAGGCATTTATTTATGGATTCTGGCTTTTTAGATCATGCCTATCAAGATAAAGCGTTTCCTATTGGTGCCGACCAAACGATTTCGCAACCTTACACGGTGGCTTTTCAAACCGAACTTTTGCAAGTTAAAAAAGGTGATAAAATATTAGAAATTGGTACAGGAAGTGGCTATCAAACAGCTGTTCTGTGTGAATTAGGAGCCAAAGTTTGGAGTATTGAACGCCAACAAGAGCTCTTTAAAAAAACGAGTAAATTTTTACCAAAACTTGGTTATCGTGCAAAAAAACTCATTTTTGGTGATGGTTATAAAGGTTTAAAAGAAGAAGCGCCTTTTGATAGTATTATTGTAACTGCTGGTGCGCCTTTTGTGCCAAAACCGTTATTGAGTCAGTTAAAAATTGGAGGTAGGCTGGTAATCCCTGTGGGTGATGCTATGCAAGTGATGACGCTTTTTATTAGAAAAGGACAAAAGGATTTTGACCAAGAAGAATTTGGTGAGTTTCGATTTGTGCCATTGTTGGAGGATAAGAATTAATACTTTATAATCTAGTTTTAGCCTCTAGTATTTTTTTAGTTTGTACAATATGCCTAAGGTTATGATATATAACCACTCTAAAAGTATCACCTAATTTTAGTTTTACTAGTTTGCCAAGAGTTGTTGGAACTTTTATTTTATTCAAACTTACGTTTCTAGCTTTGTTTAAAAGTATGAGCGTTTTCTCTTGTTGCGATAAAAAACGTTCTAAAGCAGATTTATCCAAATTACTACCATTTGGATTTTTACTTTTAAACGTATTCATTTTATTTAATTTTTCTTTAGGTAACATGCTTTTTGCAAAATAGTTGCCAAGTAACCCCGGTTTGTAATAAGCTTCAGTAATTTTCTTGCTTTTACTTAAGCATTTTTCTATCTCAGGTAAATAAAAATCACCATAAAGGTTTAGATGCTCAATAGCTTCTAAAACGCTCCAAGTTTTTTCATCAAGCTTCCAATTTAGTTCGTTGATTGGTTTTTGATTTAATTGCTCTGCTTCGTTAATATTTTGTCTAGTTAATTCTATTAATTCTGAAATTAATGCTTCCGATGTAATATTCATGATTTTGTTTTTTACAAAGGTTGCTAATTAAGTAGATATAAAAATTGATTGAAATTAAGATTTTTTAATTCTTGAAAGAGTTTCAGGTGTCATTCGAAGATAAGATGCAATGTATTTATTGGGGATTTCTTGAAACAATTGCGGGCTGCGTTTTAAAACTCGATTGTAGCGTTCAATGGGAGATGAAGTTAAAATATCACGTTCGCGTTCCATTTGTTGAAGCACAAAACTTTCTAAAACGTGTTGCCACATTTTGATGTTTTCTTCTGAAGAAAAAATGAAATCCATGTACTTTGATTTCTTAATAACTTTTAATTCACATTGTTTTAATGCTTGCACATAAAAGTCAGAAGGTTTTTCATTCAAAAATGAATCTAATACTGCGATTAGATTGTTTTTATAGCCAAATCTTATAGTGTGTTCCTCAAATTCATCAACAACGAAAAGCCGTAAACTTCCATTGATAACAAAGTATAAATTGGTATTTGTATTGCCTTTGGTAGTTAAATATTCATTCCGCTTCAATTCAATAGTTTTATCCCATAAATCGTGTTGGTTTAAGGATTCTATGAGCTGATTTATTGGGTTCATTAAAGTTTTAATCTTTTAATCTTTTAAAATATTAGTTTCAAAGCCATCAATACTTTTTGTGTTTTTTTCTTGCCAATAAGCCTCAATGCGCTCTTTTCCTTGTTTTTTAGACCAAGAGTTTAGCATACCGCGTTCTTCTTTAAAATCCATAAAAGGGATAGAATAGCCACATGAGGTTTGTACCGAATCAACAGCTAACACGATAATTTGCCTAGAACCTGTATTTTCCTCAAATAGACTGATATGTTTTTGAAACTCATCATCGCGTTCATGGTATATTTTGGCATGACCATAAATTCTTAAAATCAACGGTTTGCCATCAAAAGCGCAGAACATGATAGTCATTCTGTCTTTTTTTAAAAGGTGAGCAGCTGTTTCATTTCCACTTCCCGTGAGGTTTAACCAAACGAGTTTATTAGCATTTAAAACACGAAGCGTATCATGCCCTTTTGGTGATAGGTTAATGCGACCTTCTTGAGCTGCAGTAGCGACAAAAAAGATTTTCTGAGTTTTGATGAAATCTTGTAAATCGGGTGTTATACTTGGGATTTGTTTGCTCATTATAATTTATTAAATCAGTCTAATTCGCCAATAATCGGCAGTGTCAAACTTGTCCCATCCAAATCAACTGTCAATTCTGTTCCGGGTTTAGGGTGTAATGTATATTCTTTATCGCTAGAAAAAATCATCAAACCAATTTGTTGTCCTGCTTTTATAATTTGGTCGTCGGGCATTAATTCAAAGGTTACGTCGTAAAATTTACCTGGTTTTAGAGGGTCGCTTTCAGTTAATGATTTATAGTTTTGAGGATCTGCCCAACCACGTGTTATAATGTTATCAGTCATTTTTGGGCTTCTACCATCGTTCCATGGCAATGATACCAACCATACCGATAAATTTACTGCGGGTTTACTACTTGCTAATTTTACTGTTATTTTTGGCACACCCGATATATGTAAATCTTCAGTTAACTTTGTTGTTACATATAATAAACGGTGATTTGTAATCTCAGCACGCGCCAAAGCTTCACCATTAAAAGAGTAATTATCAACTATAGTTTCTTTGCCTTGTTTTTTACTTTTAGTTGTTGCTAAACCACCAGTTTTTGGAGCACCTTTAGTTAGGTAAAGCGTAACATCTTTAGCCTCCGGATTAGGGAAATCTTTATAAGCTGTCGGATTTTCCATTTTATCATCTTCACGAACTATAAACGCTTTGTTTTCTTCATTTTCAATACCGTTATCAACGCCATGTAAATAGTGGGTAAACCATTTATTCATCATTGATAAAGGCGGCGGGCCACCATGACCAAACTGATGGTAATAAATAGCAGTTTCTAAGCCCATGTCTTTAGCTTTTTTATAAATACGATAACTGTGTTCGGGCATGACGTTCCAATCGTTAAATCCGTGGGACATTAACATAGCGGCTTTCATGGGTTTCATATCGTTTATATAATCACGACCTGCCCAAAAATTGTTATAATCGCCAGTAAATCTATCCATACCGTTCTTCATTTCGGTATCTCTAACTTTAGTATTATTTGAATACCGTTTTGATTCATCGCCACTATGGATATAGTCATATAATACATCAATATCTTCCCCCAAATAACCACCAGGAGAGCGTACTAACCCATTAGAACGGTAATAATGATAATAGGAGGTATTTGGTGCTACAGGAATAATAACTTCCAAACCTTCAACACCAGTGGTTGCCGCTGCTAACGGAATTGTGCCGTTATACGATGTTCCAGTCATGCCTACTTTTCCAGTACTCCAATACGCTTTTACTTCTTCATTTCCATAAGGTTCGGTGTAGCCTTTTGCACGACCATTTAACCAGTCGATTACGGCTTTTGGTGCTAACGATTCATTGTCGCCACCAACTGTTGGCGAACCTTGAGATAATCCTGTACCTGGAGACGAGGAATGCACCACAATATAACCACGAGGTAACCACGTTTTAATTTGCGAATTCGATATAATTGGGCGTTGGCCCAAACGAGTGACTTCAGGATGTGCGCGTTCTTTTGCCATCTCACCTAATTCATGTTTTACATCCCAAAACACGCCATCTACATCGGGTGCAACACCTGCATAATATGGGCTAGATTCATAAACTATAGGTAATTTTAACCCTTCAGAATCGGTTTGGTATGGACGCGTCACATCAACATGAACCCGATCTAATTTACCATCGCCATCCGTATCAAAAGTGGTTTCAACAAATAAATCGTGTCTTATCCATTTTTCTGGTGTGTTAAACGCTTCCACTTCTTGGGCTTCTCCATCTTTAAAAATGGGTGTTGCTTTTTCTTGTGCAAAAGTTGTTATAAAAGTAAGCGCAAATACAAAAAGTAACAGGTTGTTTTTTATTGATATCATTGTATGTTATTATTTCAGTTTTTAGGTAAATATTTTTTAGGAATTGGATTTAATTCAGATTCTTGAGCCCAGTAAATATTAACAACCCACCAGCGTTTACCATCATTTATTAATTGTATACTATTTATTCCTCGCATAAAAGGGTTTTCATCGGCTTCACTTTTAAACGATTCATAGGTGCTAAATACTTGCGCAATATTTCCGAAAATATCTGTTTTTCTGTGAATCTCTTTTTCAAAAAAACCGTTTTCAACCAACCATTTTCCAGAGCCTTTAATATAATCATCGGGTTTCATGTATCGCACCATGAAATCACCTTCATTGTTTTTTCCTGTTGGAATAAGTCTTGCATCTGGTTTAAATAAAAACTTAAAAAGTTCCCAGTCTCGTTCTACACCTTTTTCACCCGAAATAACGGCATAAAGCGTTTCAATGGTGCTATCTAAGGTTTTCACCTTTTCTAGGTAATCCATGGATTTTTCATTAGTAACTTGGGCACCAGTAGATATTGATAGAATACTTAAACAAAAAAGGAATATGAGTTTTTTCATCATTTAACTGTTAAAAATTTATGACTACAAAGTAGCAGATTTACTAGAATTGAAGCGTTAAGACGCTCTTAAATTTGTGATTATTGATTTCGGGTTGAACTCATTTAAACTTTTTTAATTGGCTAAAAAACGGCCTTTTTGCACCCATTTTTTGTCTTTTTTTCATTCCGTAGCGATGCTATGCAACTCAAAAAAGCCTTCAATTGGTTACAAAACGACTAATTTTCGCTTCAATCCAAAAAGTTTAAATGAGTTATATAAATCGTTCAAAAAACCGAAAACCTACTTATATATTTTTTTGATTCTGTCTAAAGCACGCTTATTATCTCTATCCTTTATGGTTTCGCGTTTATCGAATAACTTTTTACCTTTTGCTAAAGCAATATCTAGTTTAGCATAACCTTTGTCATTTATAAATAACCGCAACGGAATAATAGTTAATCCTGTGTTTTGAACTTCTTTATTAAGCTTTTTAAGCTCCTTTTTATTCAATAAAAGTTTGCGTTCTGCTTTTGGTCTGTGGTTGTAATAATTACCAAACGCATATTCTTGAATGGTCATATTAATAACAAAAAGTTCGCCACTTTCATTAAACTCACAAAAGCTTTCTGTTATTGATGCTTTACTGCTTCTAATGGACTTTATTTCTGTACCCGTTAAAACAATTCCAGCAGTATATTTATCCATTATTTCGTATTGAAAACGGGCTTTTTTGTTTTGTATGTTTATATTTTTCTGCATGAAAGACAAAATTACATAAATTTATTGTGAGAGCCTGTTTTCATTTAAGTGAAAAGTTAAAGAAAGTGTAATAGATTTTAATTTAAAATAAATACATCTATTTTAGCTTTATAATTGCTTGTGAAATAGAAATTTTATGAAGAAAACCTTTTTGTTACTGTTCGTTTTAGCTATTCTTTTATCATGTGGAAGCGTAAAAAAGTATAACGAACAAATAACCGCTTTACACAGTGTTGAAGATTTGCACACCGATGTTGATAAGCTATACAAGCAATTAAAAAAACACCACCCGAAACTTTATCAATATACCTCTAAAACCGACTTAGATTATAAATTTGATAGTTTAAAACAATCGATAAATAAACCTATTACATCTGTTGAATTTTACAGAAAATTAGCCCCTGTAGTTACTCATGTTAGGCAAGGTCATGTTGCGGTAGGCTCTGTAGGTAAGCAGTTTACAAAAAAAGAACGTAAAGCACTCAATAAAAAGAAGTTTGAGTTTTACGATTTAGATTTTGAGTATTTAGAAGGTAAGCTTTGGGTTGAAAACAACTATGGTAAAGACTCAACACTTGTAGGTAATGAGGTCGTGAGTATTGATAATGAACCTGCTTTAAACCTAGTTAAAACGTACAAAACGCGTTTTGCCTCAGATGGTTATAACACGACATTACACGACAGGTATGTTGGTAAAGTATTTACATCAATGTATGTTCGAGATAAAGGGTTTTTAGATAGTTTACAAGTTACTTTTAAATCTAAAGATTCAGTTTTTACTAAAGTTTTTAAAAGAATTCCTAAGAAAGAAAAAAAGGATTCTTTAAAAACCGATACAACTACTGTTAAAAAAATAAAGCCTAAAAAATTAACTAAAGAAGAAAAGAAAGCGAAACAATTAGCTTCAAGAAAAAAGAAAAAGGATAATAAAAAGTATGGTTACATTTCAAAAATAAAGGATTACACCCGACGTTTAGATTTTATTGGAGAAGATAGTACTGTGGCCTACATGAAAATTAGAGGGTTTTCAAACGGTAATTACAAGAAGTTTTACAAAGAAAGTTTTGCAAAGCTGGATTCTGCTAAAACCAAAAATTTTATTTTAGATTTAAGAGATAACGGTGGTGGGCGAATTGCTGAAATAGAAAAATTATATTCCTATTTAACAGATCAAGAGTATCAATTTATAAACGAAAGTGAGGTTAATAGTAGAATTCCTTTCATGAAGTTTTTAATGAGCAATACAAACTCAACGGGTTTAAAAGTATTAGCAGGTCTATTTTCTCCCATTATTATTACAGGAAATTTATTAAAAACGAAGAAGAAAGATGGAAAACTATATTACAAGTTTAAAGAATCTAAAATAAGAGAACCAAACGAACTCAATTATAAAGGCAATATGTATGTATTGATAAACGGAAATTCGTTTTCGGCGTCGTCATTACTTTCTACACATTTAAAAGCTACGAAAAGAGCCACTTTTGTTGGTGAAGAAACAGGTGGTGCTTATAATGGAACCGTTGCAGGAATTTATAAAATATACCAACTGCCTACTACCAAAATTAAAGTCCGTATGGGTTTAATGCTAGTAGAAACACCGCAAAAACAAGATCCAGATGGTTACGGTGTTAAACCAGATATTGAAATAACACCTACAGTTGAGAATAGAAAACTGAAACAAGATCCAGAATTAGAATGGATTTTAGACGATATAACTAAAACAAAATAAATTCTCTAAAAAACTGGAAATCCACTAAAATGCGTGAATCTAAATTCGTATTTTTGAATTTCAGTTTATAAATAAAAAATCACAAAAAAACAGCATATGAATTCATACGATGTAGCCATTATAGGCTCAGGACCAGGAGGCTATGTAGCAGCCATACGTTGCGCACAATTAGGCATGAAAACTGCCATAATAGAAAAATATAGCACACTTGGTGGCACCTGTTTAAATGTGGGTTGCATACCTAGTAAAGCACTTTTAGATTCTTCACACCATTATGATGATGCCATAAAGCATTTTGAAGAACATGGTATTGAAATTCCAGGGGATATTAAAGTCAATCTTGAAAAAATGATAGCCCGTAAACAAGCTGTTGTTGATCAAACTACTGGCGGTATCGATTTCTTAATGAAGAAAAATAAGATTGATGTTTACCAAGGTTTAGGAAGTTTTAAAGATGCCACGCACATTACGATTAAAGGAGAAGAAACTACGGAGATTGAAGCTAAAAACACTATTATAGCGACTGGAAGTAAACCTTCAAATTTACCATTTATAACACTTGATAAAGAGCGTATTATAACATCAACAGAAGCTTTAAAGCTTAAAGAAATTCCAAAACATATGATTGTTATTGGAGGTGGTGTTATTGGTTTAGAATTAGGCCAGGTTTATCGCCGTTTAGGTTCTGAAGTTACTGTTGTAGAATACATGGATAGAATCATTCCAACTATGGATGCTGGTTTATCTAAAGAATTAAATAAAGTCTTTAAAAAAGCTAAATTTTATATGGAAGTCTCTCACAAGGTGAAATCTGTGGAGCGTGTTGGTGATGAGGTTATTGTAAAAGCAGATAACAAAAAAGGCGAAGAAGTAGAGTTTAAAGGCGATTATTGTTTAGTATCTGTTGGTCGTAAGCCCTATACAGATGGGTTGAATGCTGAAGCTGCAGGCGTAAAATTAGATGATAGAGGTCGTGTTGAAGTAAACGGACACTTACAAACTTCTGTTTCAAATATTTATGCTATTGGTGATGTTATAAAAGGGGCTATGTTAGCACATAAAGCGGAAGAAGAAGGTGTTTTTGTAGCAGAAACTATTGCAGGACAAAAACCACATATAGATTATAATTTAATTCCAGGTGTGGTTTACACATGGCCAGAAGTTGCTGCTGTTGGTAAAACTGAAGAAGAATTAAAAGAAGCTGGTATTGCATATAAAACAGGGCAATTTCCGATGCGTGCTTTAGGTAGAAGTAGAGCGAGTATGGATTTAGATGGTTTTGTGAAAATATTGGCCGATAAAACGACTGATGAAATTTTAGGTGTACACATGATTGGTGCGCGATGTGCCGATTTAATTGCTGAAGCAGTTGTGGCTATGGAATACAGAGCCTCTGCGGAAGATATTTCTAGAATGTCTCATGCACATCCAACATTTACAGAAGCCATTAAAGAAGCGGCTTTAGCTGCAACTGAAGATAGAGCTTTACATATCTAACAAATTCCTGCGAA
>JBAQZZ010000312.1:0-5058 GCA_049791475.1 Flavobacteriaceae bacterium
TTTAGTACATGACAAAAATACAACCCATTGAAAATCAACATATTAAGTGTTAAAACATTAGGTTAAAGCATTGATTTTCAGTATATTAGAAGAATAATTTCAAACATTTTTCTAATGAAGAAAACCAATGCTGCCACTAAAAATAGTGAATTAACTTCTGTTCTCAACACCCATTTAAAAGGAAAAGTCAATCTGGCAAGGGTAAAGCTCATTTCCCACTTTATAATCGCTCTGTGCAAAGTCCAGACCGTTACTTTTGAGAAGCTGGCCAATGCCTTTGACACCGAGGCAGGCCCAGGCTCCTCTTTAAGGCGCATACAACGGTTCATTGCAGGCTATAGCCTAGATTCTGACCTTATAGCCCGCCTTGTCTTTAGCCTTTTGCCCAAACAGGGCAGGCTCATCTTGAGCATTGACAGGACCAACTGGAAGTTTGGGCAGGCCAATATCAATATATTCATGCTCGGTGTTGTGTACAAAGGCGTCGCTTTTCCATTGCTGTTCACCATGTTGGACAAGAGGGGGAATTCCAATAGTCAGGAGCGCATAGAGCTTATGGGCAGGTTTATCGGGCTTTTTGGAAAGGATGTCATCGAATCCGTGGTCGCGGACAGGGAGTTCGTGGGCGAACAATGGCTGGAGTTCCTCAACAGGAACCGCATTAGGTATTACATCCGCATCCGTAATAATTTCAAGGTGTTCCTTCCCCATAAGAACAAAGAGATAAGGGCTTCCCATCTGTTCAACCGGTTCAGGGCCAACGAGTTTGTGCACTACAACAAAATTGTACGGGTCAACGGGCAGCTCTGTTACCTATCGGGCTGTAAGCTCAACAGTAGCAACGGGAAACAGGACTTCCTGATAATCGTATCGTTCAACAGGCCCGAAAAGGCACAAGAGGACTATAAAAAACGGTGGCAGATAGAAATGTGCTTTAAGGCCATGAAATCCAGTGGGTTTGATATAGAGAAAACGCATCTACAGGACATCCAAAGAATAGAGAAATTGGTCTTGTTGGTAATGGTCGCTTTTGTTTGGTGCTATAAAATTGGGATATATTTGCACCAAATAAGTCCAATCACCATCAAGAAACACGGAAGAAAGGCTAAAAGTATTTTTAAATATGGACTGAACTTCTTAGCCAATGCGCTGTTAAACTCTGAAAATCAAAATGATACCAATCTATTTCAATTTTTGTCATGTACTTAGGTCTATTGGGCAAATAAATGTAACTGTTTTATCGGGAAATAAACTGAACTACAAATTGTTTAATAACGCTATTAAACCAACAGTTTCTAACGAAAATAATTTACATCAATACCGTTGGAACGTTACAAACACTAACAGAGTAGAGTTTGAACAAAATACACCATCATGGAAATTAATTTACGATTCTATATTTATTAGCGGCTATAATTCATGGGAAGATGTTGTAAACTGGGGCATAGATGTGTACACTCTAAATGAAAAAACCAATCCCGAATTATTAGCAAAAATTAACGAGATTAATACAAAAAATGAAAGCCCTGGCGATAAAATAAAAGCAACCTTAGATTTTGTTCAAAATGAAATTAGATACTTAGGATTAGAATCTGGTATTGGAGGATACAAACCGTTTTTACCAAACCAAGTGTTTGAAAGACGTTTTGGCGATTGTAAAGACAAAAGTTTGTTAATGTCGACTATGTTAAGCAAAATGGGTATTGACGCCTACCCTATGTTAGTAAATACATACTTAAAACACACCATTAATGACTTGCTTCCGTCTCCTAAATTTTTTGATCATTGTGTTGTAAAAGTTGAAAATGGTCCTTCAAATTATTATTACGACCCTACTATTTCCAACCAAGGCGGAGATTATGCTTTAACGCATTTCCCTGATTATAAATTTGGTTTGGTTTTAAAAGAAGGCAATACGGAACTTGATGAGATTAAAACAAATTCGCAAAGCAAAGTAGAAACTTTTGAAGAATATACTATTGATACCATTGGAAAAGGTGCTAAACTAAAAGTGGTTACTACGTACTATGAATCGGAAGCTGATAATATGCGTAACTATTTTAAAAACAATAGTGTAAACTCAATAAAAAAAGAATATGAGAATTTCTATTCTGGGTATTATTTTAACGTATCTGCTGTAAATCCTCCGCGTATAAAGGATAATAAATACAGTAATAAATTTGAAGTTTTTGAAGAATATAAAATAGATAGTATTTGGCAACCTATGGTAGAAAAGGAAAACCATATTTCTGTGGCATTTTCTGCTACAAGTCTTTTAAATATACTTTACATTCCTACCAAAGACAAAAGAGATAATGAGGTTTCTATTATTTACCCAATAATTAGAGAGCATAAAATAAAAGTTAATTTACCAACCGATTGGGGAATAAAAAACGAGAAACTTTTTGTAACCTCTCCAGGTTTTTATTACGAATGGAAAGTTGATTATAATAAAAAGCAAAAAGCTGTTAATTTATACTATTATTTAGCAACTCAAAAAGATTACATCACTACTGACGAATACAAACAGTACATTCAAGATGTTAAAAAAGTTGAACAAAGTACCGGCTATTTCATTTTTGTTCCAGAAAATTATTCAGGCACAAATATAGATTCAGACGTTATTTTAGATGGTATAATAAACATCTTTAAATTTTTATTCTTTTTAGCCATTCTTGTAGTGGTTGTTTTATTGATTTTTTGGCAGAGAAATAAAAATAAAAAAGCCGTCTAAAATTACTTGACTAATTTTTCGACAATATCTTTTACAGGAAGAATAGCGTTAGTATGAGCAATACTTGGTCCTGCAACCCAAACGGTTTTATAAGTGGCTTTAGTTGCTGCTTTTTTTGTAGCATTCATCCCTATAGAAAACCGAATCATTTTAACCCACTTTTTAAGTTTTTTGTTTTTGTTTAAAACAGATTCTAACCACGTTTGTTTCGTGCCAATTTTCTGAACATAAGGCGTATTAATTACTGTACATGGTGTACCCGAAATACGCTCGGTCATTACGATATCTTCAGCACCATAATCTACACAAGCTTGCTTGTAATCGTCTGTAACACCAGCTTCAGTTGATGCAATAAACGGACTACCAACCGAAACACCATCAGCACCATAACTCAACATGGCATCAATATCTGCTTTACAACCCACGCCTCCAGCTGAAATAACTGGAATTTTCAAATTACTTTTTAATTCTTTAATTAAAGCTTCTGGCGACATATTTCCACGATGGCCACCAGCTTCGTTATTGACGGCAATAGCAGCATCTGCTCCTAAATCTTCCACTTTTTTGGCAAATTTTAAATCGACCACATCACAAAATACTTTAATACCAACTTTATGAGATTGATTTATAGTTTCTTCAGGACTACCTAAAGAAGTAATTATAAAATCACAACCTTCTTCGCAAATGACGCGTAGTTGCTCTTTATATTTGATATTTGATTTATTTACAATAAGATTAAAACCAAACGATCCACCTTCTGGTTTGGCAGCTTTTAATTCTTTTAAAGCGGCTCTAAGTTCATCAAGTGTTCTATAGTTTAATGCTGGAATACATCCTGCAATGCCAGCATTCATGGCTTCTATAACCATAGAAACATTAGACACCAAAAACATAGGTGCTTGAATAATTGGGTATTTAATATTTAAAAGTGCGGTAAGTTTAGTTGTCATCTTTAAAATTGATTTCAACAAATATAATAAATATTATGCACGCATAGTAAAATGTTTTCTATGAATCTAAAAAACGATAGTAAGCCGTTTTTAGATAAGCACCTTCAGGAAAACTAATAGGGTGATCTGAATCATGTTGCGTTTTTAGAAGTACTTTAAAACGGCGTTTGGTTGCATTTAACGCCTCATTATTAATATCATAAAAAACCTCAACAAGCACTCTAGATGAACACGATGCCAAAACTAATAATCCGTTTTTTGAAGTTAATTGTTCTCCTAATTCTGCTAATTGTGTGTATTTTTTTATCGCCAAATCAATCTCGGAAGCTTGCTTTGCAAAACTTGGTGGGTCTATAATAACTACATCGTAAGTGGTTTTATTTTTGATTAACTTTTTAAGTTCTTCAAAAGCATCACCAGCTATTATTTTATGTTTTCCTGAGTATTGATTCAGTTTTCCGTTTTCTAAAGCTATTTCTAAAGCTTGTTTACTTACATCTAAACTCGTTACTTCTTTTGCGCCATTTGCTAATGCATGCACCGAAAATCCACCAGCATACGAAAAAACATCCAAAACCTTTTTTCCGCTACTCCACTCGCCTACTTGTTTACGGTTCGCACGATGATCTAGAAAATAACCCGTTTTATGTCCTTTAATAACATTAGCTGAAAAATTAATACCATGTTCTACAAATTGCACAACCTCATTTTCCAAAGTGCCAAAAACGACATCACCATCTTTAAGTTTATGCGATTTTGATTGCTCTAACCGTCTGCTTAAACGAATAACAACGGTATCAACATCTGATGTTTTTTGTAAATCTGAAATTATGGTCTCTAAATAAGGTAACCATATTTCTGAGTATATTTTCACCACTAAAACGGATGCATAAACATCGGCTATTAAACCAGGGAAACCATCATTTTCACCAAATAAAAGTCTGTAACTGTTCGTATTTGTTTTTAGTAATGGTTGTCTTTTTTTAAAAGCTTTGCTTATTTTTTTTTGAAAAAAAGCAGCATTAATTTCGGCCTTTTCAGCGCTGCTATGAAGCATTTTTATTCGAATGGGCGAATTAGCATCATATAAACCCAAACCAATAACTCTATTTTTGTTTTTTCCGAAAATAATAGCCAAATCTCCAGACTTCGCATCATCATTCATCTTAGTAATATTGTTTGAAAATACCCAAGGATGACCTTGTACCACAAACTGCTCGCCTTTAGAGTTTAGTTTTATGGCTAAACGCTTTGGTTTGTAATTGGATTTTATTTTAGTTGAAAAAGACATTAAAAAAGACTTGTTTTAAATCAAAATTGATTTTACAAAGAAACAATTTTATATATTCATTTTGCCTTGATGCACTATTTAGC
>JBAQZZ010000313.1:0-12102 GCA_049791475.1 Flavobacteriaceae bacterium
TGCTCAAGATTTTTCGGCTCTTTGGGAAGGTCATTTTTCGTATTATAATATAAAAGATGTTGTAAAAGGTAATAATAAAATATATGCTGCCTCAGACAATGCTATTTTTACTTTAGATACACAAACGAACGAACTTACAGAACTTACTACTATTAATGGATTGTCAGGAGAATTAATTTCTACAATCTACTACAGTGAGTTTTACGAACTTTTAATTATTGGCTATGAAAACGGACTTATTGAAATAGCTTTTGATAATGATGATGATATTTTAACCGTTGTTGATATAATTGATAAAACTACCATTCCATCAACCGCTAAAAGAATAAATCATTTTAACGCTTTTGAAAATGTAGTTTATATATCTACGAATTTTGGTATTTCTGTATTCGATTTAGAACGGTTAGAGTTTGGAGACACCTACCTTATAGGTAATGGAGGTTCGCAAATACCAGTAACCCAAACAACACTTTTTAATGGGTTTATTTATGCATCATGTTTAAATGGTAATGGTTTAAGAAAAGCGACTTTATCCAACCCAAATTTAATAGATTTCCAAAACTGGCAAACAATTACAACAGGAGATTTTAGCGCCACTGAAGTTAATGAAGATAAATTATATGCCATAGGAACTAACAGAAGAATTTACGAGCTAGTAAACGATGTATTGGCTAATTTGTTTTTGTATACAAGTGCTCCAGTTGAAATGCAATCTGTTGATGGCAATTTAATAGTGACAACAACAACTGATGTTTTTATATATGATACTAACTTTAGTTTAATATCTCAAGCCTCAGTAAGTGTCGATTTTACTACACAGTTTAATTCTGCTTCAATTGATTCAGAAAATATTTATATAGGAACAAAAGATTTTGGGATTTTAAAAACAGCTATTTTGAATCCTGCTTTATATGAGGAAACTCGTCCAGAAGGACCTCTTTTAAATAGTATTTTTTCTTTAAATAATTTTAATGGAGAATTATGGGGTGTTTCTGGAGGCTATACTCAGTTTTATAATTTTTCTGGTGGGATAATATACTCAGGGATTAGTCATTTTAAAAATGAAGAATGGTTAAATATCCCTTACGATTCAATAAGTAGTGTCATTGATAACCCCAGAAATCTTTCTCACATTGCAATTAATCCTTTAAATCCAAATCAGGTTTTTATAAGTTCTTATTTTACTGGATTAATTGAAATAAATGACAATCAAGTCACTGGTTTGTTTGATGAAAGCAATAGTACATTAGCGCCTTTTGTTGAGGATATAAATCTAACCTTAACAAGTACTTATGATTCCAACGGTGCCTTGTGGCTAATGAATGGAAGAGTTACTAAACCATTAAATAAATATGAAAATAACAATTGGTCATCTTTTGATTTTTCAGATATAATAGCTAATCCCTTAACAGGTAATTTAGGCTATGGAGATATCGTTATAGACCCTTCAGACACAAAATTTATTGCTTCGTATGCTCTTGGTGTTATAGGATTCAATGAGAATAATGGAAATCAACTACTAAAAAAAGTTAGTAGTGATGAAGCAAATATGCCCACTACAGATGTTCGGTCTTTAGCTTTAGATAAAAGGAATCAGCTATGGATTGGAACAGCTTTGGGTCTTAGAGTTTTATTTAATCCTTCAGCTTTTTTTGATCAAGAAAATGTTCGTGTTGACGAAATAATAATAGAAGAAGATGGTATTGCAAAAGAGCTTTTAGCAGATCAATTTATATCAGATATTAAAGTTGATGGGTCCAACAATAAATGGATAGCAACCATTGGTTCTGGAGTTTTTTATTTATCATCTGACGGACAGCAAACATTGTTTCATTTTACAACAAGTAATTCACCATTACCATCTAATAACGTAAACGATATTTCTATTTATGAATCGGAAGGAATAGTTTACATGGCTACCAATAGAGGCCTTGTATCTTTTAAAGCAGGAGGCTCAAGCCCACTTGAAGATTTGCAAAGTGCTTATGCGTATCCAAATCCAGTGCGACCGTCTTTCGATATTGTTGAGCAAAAAGTAAAAATTAAAGATATTTCAGAAAATGTAAACATAAAAATTACAGATATAGAAGGTAATTTAGTAGCTGAAGCACAATCTAGAATAAACCAAAGGTATCGAGGTTTTAATCTTGAAATAGATGGAGGAACTGCATTTTGGAATGGTAAAAATCTAGCCAATAATATAGTAGCCTCTGGCGTTTATTTAGTAATGCTTTCAGATTTAGATACTTTTGAAACTAAAGTTTTAAAAATCATGGTAGTTAGATAATGCTAGTTACAACAAATGCCATAGTTTTATCAAAGTTAAAATATAACGATAACGACCTTATTGTTAAATGTTACACGCAACAATTGGGCGTAATAAGTTTAATATTAAGAGGTGTTTTAAAAAGTAAAAAAGGAAGTTCTAAAACAGCTTATTTCCAGTTGCTTTCTCAATTGCAATTGGTTATTGATTACAAGAATAACAGAACATTACACACCGTAAAAGAAACAAAACTTAACCACCTTTATACCAGTTTACATACACATATATTAAAAAGTGCCATTGTTATGTTTTTAAGCGAGGTATTATCTAATATTTTAAAAGAGGAAGAACAAGACGCCACTCTTTTTAGTTATATTGAAACCAGTTTACAGTGGTTTGATACCCATACCGAATACTCCAATTTTCATTTATTATTTCTACTTAAAATAACTAAATATTTGGGGTTTTATCCAGATGAAAAAAACACAGATTATGCTTTTTTTAATTTAAGCGATGGAAAATTTGAAAACAAAAAACTAGACAGGTATTCTATTTCTGGAGATAATCTAATCCTGTTAAAAACCCTTTTAGGCACAACATTTGATGCTTTATCTTCAGTTAGAATTAATGCAAAACAAAGACAGTCGTTTTTAAGCATAATTTTGTTATATTTTGAATTACATTTGGGGAGTTTTAGAACACCAAAATCCCTAAAAATATTTAATCAAGTTTTTAGTTAAAACATGAAGTTTTTACACATTGTTTTTTTTCTTTTACTAGCGTTACCTTTTCAGGCTCAAAATATAAAAGTCCTTAATAAAGTAACCAAAGAGCCTGTTTTTGGGGTTGCTATTTATAATATTGATAAATCTAAAAGTGAGATTACAAATTTTATAGGTGAAGCAAGTTTAGATAAATTTTCTGATACCGAAAATATATATTTTAAGCACTTATCTCATGTATTAAAAAAAGTTACTAAATCTCAATTAGGAACTTTAAATAGAGTGTATTTAGAATCAAATACCGAAGGGTTACAAGAAATTGTAATTTCAGCTTCTAAATTTGAACAAAATAAAAAAGATATCCCTCAAAAAATTGTTAGTTTGAATACAGAAAGTGTTCAGTTTACAAATCCTCAAACCAGTGCAGATTTATTAGAAACTACAGGTCAGGTTTATGTTCAAAAAAGTCAGTTAGGTGGCGGTAGCCCAATGATAAGAGGGTTTTCAACCAATAGGTTGTTAATTACTGTTGATGGTGTACGCATGAATAACGCCATTTTTAGAGGCGGAAATTTACAAAATGTTATAGCCGTTGATCCTTTTGCAATTCAAAATACAGAAGTTACCTTAGGTTCAGGTTCGGTAATTTATGGAAGCGATGCCATAGGTGGCGTTATGAGTTTTTACACGCAAAAACCCAAACTTTCCTATACCGATTCTTTATTAATTCAGTCAAATATTATTACCAGATATTCATCTGCAAGTGATGAAAAAACTGGGCATTTAGATTTTAATTTAGGATATAAAAAATGGGCATTTGTAACTAACGCAAGCTACACCAGTTTTGGAGATTTACGAATGGGAAGATATGGACCTGATGACTATTTACGACCAGAATTTGTTTTAGAAACAGAAAACGGCGATATAATTGTTGAGAATTCAAACCCTTTAGTGCAAAAAGAGTCAGGTTATAATCAACTAAACCTCATGCAGAAAGCACGTTATGAACCTTCAGAAAATTTGAGCTTCGATTTAGGGTTGTTTTACACCACAACAACAGATATACCAAGATACGATAGATTAATAAGATATAGAGGAAATACGTTGCGCTCTGCGGAATGGCAATACGGCCCACAACGCTGGTTTATGTCTAATTTGCAAGTTACTAAACTAAGTAGTAATTCAAATTTATACGATAAAGTTAAGGCCACTGTGGCCTATCAAAACTTTCAAGAAAGTAGAATGGATCGAGATTTTCAATCTGATATTAAGAACATTCGTGAGGAAGCTGTTGATGCGTATGCATTCAATTTAGATTTCGAAAAAACAATTAATACCAAAACATGGTTTTTTTACGGTTTAGAGTATGTGTTTAATAAAGTAAAATCGGAAGGTATAGAAGAAAATATTGCAACAAATATAGCACTACCTACTATTTCAAGATACCCTAATGGTGCCACTTGGCAATCTGCGGCAGCCTATTCTAGTATTAAATATAAACCCAATCCTAAATTTGTATTTCAGTCTGGTTTACGGTTTAATCACGTCACTTCAAAAGCTGATTTCACAGAAAATAATGTCTATTTGAATTTACCTTTTGAGTCTTCTAAAAATTCAGCAGGAGCGTTAACAGGAACTGCTGGTATTAGTTGGACACCTAATACCACTATGCAATGGAAACTTAATTTATCATCCGCTTTTAGAGCGCCAAATATTGATGATATTGGGAAGGTTTTCGATTCAGAACCTGGTTCGGTAGTTGTTCCAAATGAAACTTTAAGACCAGAATATGCTTATGGTGGAGAAGTAGGTTTAAAACTAAACTTTAATGAGAAATTTATTTTAGATATGAGTACGTATTATACGTATTTGGATAATGCGTTAGTGCGAAGAGATTTTAATTTAAACGGACAAACAGAAATTGTTTATGATGGGGATTTAAGTAATGTACAAGCCATACAAAACGCATCAAAAGCTTGGATTTATGGTTTTGAAGTTGGGTTGAAATATGCCATTTCAAATAGGTTAAAGTTAACGTCTCAATACAGTGTTATTGGAGGAACTGAGGAAGAAGGTAATATAGAAGTACCCATCAGACATGTTGCTCCATACTTTGGAAACACCCATTTAATATGGACAAATAAACACTTGAAATTTGATTTATTTGCGACTTACAATAACGAATTATCGTTTAACCAATTAGCACCTTCTGAAATAGAGAAAGATTACATTTATGCTTTGGATGAAAATGGAAATCCTTACTCACCATCTTGGTATACACTTAATTTTAGAACACAATATCAAATAAATAAGTCTACTACAATTACGGCGAGTATAGAAAATATGACTGACCAACGCTACAAAACATATTCATCAGGAATTGCTGCAGCGGGAAGAAACTTTATATTGGCTTTAAAATATAGTTTGTAGTCGCTTATTTTTTAACCGACTTTTTAGTTATAATTGCCCCGTTTGATAATTTAACTTTAGCGATGTAAATAGCATCATTCAAATTAGAAAGGGTGTAACAACCAATTTAATTATATAATGTCGCATGTAAATCGTTTCTTTTTCACTTACTTTTTATTTAAAATTATTACCGTAACTAAGGCTATGATAAGAATTTTTAATTTCAATTAATCAAAAAATAATTCAATTTACTCATACGACATTAAATAATTAAATTGGTATAAGTTTCAGAACTTGTATTACCTTCAAAGTTATGTAATGCTCTTTATAAAAGATCGTTAATAACAACAGCTTTTATAGTCTGGTTATTTGATATAATTCATATTTAAATTTTGAGGAAATAGTATCTTGCTTTTAGATAAAAAAAAGCCTCAAAACCTAGAGGTTTTGAGGCTTCATAATTGTTGAAGTAAATTTATTTTTTAATCATTTTTTTGGTAATTACTGCACCATTTGACAATTCAACTTTTGCAATATATGCGGTGTTACTTAAATTTGAAAGCTTATAAGTTTCAGAACTTGTATTACCTTCAAAGTTATATAATTGTCTTCCTAAAAGATCAAAAATACTAACCGATTTTATAGTTAGGTTATTTGAAATAATAAACTGCACTTGGTCATCATATAACTCAATAATTTTTAATGTATTTCCATCGGTAACAATATCATCAGTTGATAAAGATTGTGCATTAAATACAATTTCAAAACGCGAATTAAATTCACCAATATCAGATGTAAACGTATAATCACTATCTGATAAATTGTGCTGAATATTTAATAAGTTATCGTTTAAATAAATAGAATTATCAGTTAAAAAGTTACCTTGTAATTGAGATATAGAGAATGTGTACTCTGTATCAACCTCAATAGTAGTACTAAAGCCTAACTTGATAACTTCATTTTCATTAATACTATTTATATCTTTACCTTGAATCACATATTTCACGTCATCGTTTTCTATACTACTATAAAGTACAGCGGCAAAACCAGGGCTCACTATTTTTGGAGCATCATAAGCCATCCCATCATAATCATCAGTAGCATTATCAACATAACCTATTAAGATTTGATTAAACACACCATTATCCGAAGTTAAATCTACCCATAGTCTATTTTCTAAAGGATTATTACTAGTATTGGGGTTCGATTTTTTTGAACCAGCGCCTTTAAAAAACTGACTGTTACTCGTATTGTCTGGTGTTCGCATGGCATTTGTAAAAGTAGCAGTGCCGATATTAAGAGCTGGAATAAAGAATCCTTGAGCAGAAGGCACATAACCGTTTGGTATAACACCTGCACCTCCTCCGTCTGTGCCTCCAACACCAACATTAAACACAGCATGATCATCTGGATTGAAATTTAATTGGCTATTACCTGGGTATGATGCCAATGGTGGTGATGCTTGCGACCAAAAGTAAGCAACACCTTCTAAAACTGAAGAGTTCGCCAAATGAAAGGCTACAAAATCAACAGCGGACGGATATGGGTTTGCTATAAAATTCCATCGTATACCTAAGTTTGCAGGATCAAAAGTAATAGCTACGGGGATATCACCAGTATTAAATGTACCAGTAAAAGAAATATTATCCGGTCCAGGAACAAAACCTGTTTTTGCTGCCGTAACCGCATAACCTACACCCGGTATCATGGTGTCTACACCAGCTGCAATTTCCCAATCATCATTGTTATCGTCAACATCATCGGTAGGAGAATTATCTAAAAAATTGGCTGCATTGTAGCTAAAACGTCTATCACTAGCAACTAAAGGAAATACATTGCCAATAGTTTCAGAAGTCACAGGTGAGCCCCAATAGGTATAATAATACCATTCATATTTAAACGGGGTTGTTTTATTTAATATACAAGATCCTGAACCACCTATTATAACACTTCCTCCATCATCATTTTGAACAAAATTACCGCGAGTTTCAACGATTAAGTTACCATCAACAGTAATATCATTTTGAACTACAATAAAAGTATCGTTGGCTACGGTTAATGTAATAGTGTTCGGAATATCTATACTACAAGCAGTAAAACCAGGATCTATACTAGTGTTATAATCGGCATCAAGTATGACAGCAGTACTTATGTCAGGAAAAGTTTTACTTCCAATAATAGCAGTCCATACGGTACCATTCCAAGATAACAAATCAAAACAATCGCCAGGTGTTGTACAAGAAAAAGTTCCAATAGGTCTACCTAAAGTTTGAGGAGTAGTATTATCACCACCCCAGTTACCAGGATCTACCAAAGCCGCCAATATTAAAGATTGGTTATTTGTAACCGAGTAATTATAAATAATATTATCAAGATTATTATCAACAGCAACAGCGTCTATACCATCTGTTAAACCAGCTGGTACTGTACTGGTAGCGCCATTTGTAGCATCTGTAGACCAGCCAAGGTTATTACCAAAATGAAGTGCGTATAAAAATTTGGGCGTAGTTATAGTTTGTTGAAAAACAATAATTTGATCTGCACCTCCCAGTTCAAAGCCTGTCTCTGATTCGACGACGACTCCTTCTAAAGTTGCGGAATCTGCTAAAGTTGCAGACCAAGTATCGCTACCTGTATCTGTTATAACTATTTCTGTACCACAAGCTAAGAAACTATCAGCAGTCCATTTAAGAACACCTTCGCCAATTGCGGCACTAGGATTTGCGTTAGTAAAGTTATAAGCTCTGAAACCTCCACCTGCTAACCAACCACCATCTGTAAAATTAATTTCTGTCCCAGCATTAACTTCTTCTAATAAAACAAACGAGAATTGCTCAGTGGCATCAGAATTAGCTCCTGTTATTGCCACATCGCCAGTATCAAGTATAGTTGCATCACAAGTAAAAGTTTCAATAGGTCTACCTAATGGTTGACGTGTACCATTGTTACCACTCCATTCTGCAGGGTCTGTTATAGCTGCTAAAATTAGGGTGGTGTTTCCAGTAACGTTGTATGTATATGTTAGATTATCTCTATCCCTAGAAACAGCATTTACGCCTTCTGTTAATCCAGTAGGTAATGCACTTGTTAGGGTGTCTGTAGCATCAGCAACCCAGCCCGTAGCATTAGCAAAATGAAGTGCAAATATGAAATTAGGATTTAATGTAGTACCTTGAAAAGCAATAATTTGATCGCCATTTGCTCCTAAAGCAAATCCAGCATCTGTTTCTGAAGCTGTACCAATACTCGCCGTATAAACATTCGAACCAAAGGCGGTTTCTGCAATAATAATTTCTGTTCCGCAAGGTAAATCACTATCAGCTGTCCAAGTTACAATACCTTCTTGTATAGCACCATTCGCTGCGTTGTAACCTCTAAATTCTCCAGCTGCGGTCCATCCGCCATCAGTAAAATTAATTTGAGTACGATTTGAAACATCCGTTAATAAAACAAATGAGAATTGATCTGGATTATCTGCATTGGCTCCAGTTATAGCAATTTCACCTGCCATTAAGGTTGTGGTTGTTATTATGGTATTACAAGAAAAAGAAGAACTTCCTGGAAGTCCTAAATTTTGGCGAGTAGCATTGTTAACTATATATTGTGTAGGATCAACTAAGGCAGCTAAAACTAAAGTACTATCACCTAAAGTGTTATAATTATAAACTAAATTATCTGAATTTATAGCAACGGCATCTACGCCTTCTGTTAATGGAGCAGGTAAAGCACTTGTTAGGGTATCCGTAGCATCAGCAACCCAACCCGTAGCATTAGCAAAATGAAGTGCATATATAAAATCAGGACTTATTACAGTACCCTGAAAAGCAAAAATTTGGTCGCCATTAGCACCTAAAGCAAAACCATTATCAGTTTCAGATGCAGTTCCAATACTTGCCGTATAAACATTTGAACCAGATGCGGTTTCTGCAATAATAATTTCTGTTCCACAATCTAAATCCCTATCAGCTATCCAAGTTACAATACCTTCTTGTATAGTACCATTTGCAGCGTTATAACCTCTAAATTCTCCAGCGGCGGTCCATCCACCATCTGTGAAATGGATTTTAGTACCAATTAACACATCCGTTAACAGAACAAATGAGAATTGATCTGGATTATCTGCATTAGCTCCCGTTATGGCAATTTCACCTGCCATTAAGGTCGTGGTTGTATATGTAGTTGAGGTATCACAATTAAAAGAAGCACCAATTGGAGGTTCTAATTCCAGACGAGGATTACTAAGTATCCATTGTGAAGGATCGACTAAAGCGGCTAATATTTCTAAATTGTCACCTAAAGTATTATAATTATAAATAATATTGTTTTGATTAGCTTCAATCGCAACAGCATTTGTTCCATCTGTTAAGCCTGTTGGTACAGCACTTGTTTGGTTATTTGTAGCGTCAGTAGCCCAACCTAAACCATTGGCAAAATGAAGTGCAAATAGAAAACTAGGACTTATTGTAGTGCCTTGAAAAGCGATAAGTTGATCGCCATTACCTGCTAAAACGAAACCATTATCAGTCTCAGATGCAGTTCCATTAGTTGCTGTATAAACATTTGAACCAAGAGCTGTTTCTTCAATAATTATTTCCGTGCCACATGGTAGAATAACTCCTGGAGATGTCCATGTCACAACACCTTCAGCAATAGTGCCAGTTCCGGTATTTAAATTTCTAAAAGCTCCAGCTGCGGTCACGCCACAATCTGTAAAATTAATTACAGTACCAGGGTCTACATCTGTCAATAAAACAAAAGAGAATTGGTCAGGATTATTGGCATTAGCTCCAGTTATAGCAACTTGACCAGCTGTTAGGGTAGTTTGACTAAAACCAAAACTAAAAGTTAAAAATAGCACTATTAATAAAGTAGATTTTTTCATTAGAATGATATATTTTTGAGAGCACATTATAAGCCGTAAAGTTAATCTTTTTATTTTAGACGACAAATGATGAATAAAAAAACATATACTTTACAGGAAGCTACCAAAAAACTAGAGCATTACTGTGCGTATCAAGAGCGTTGCCATCAAGAGGTAAGGCGAAAGCTAGAGTCTATGTATATGATACCTGAGGCTATCGATATCATAACGGTTCATCTTTTAGATCATAACTTTCTTAACGAAGAACGTTTTGCCAAAGCATTTGTAAGTGGTAAATTTAAAATTAAACATTGGGGTAGACGTCGATTAACTTTTGAATTAAAAAGAAAAGATATAGGCAAATACAATATAAATCAGGCACTTAAATCCATATCAGAAGAGGAGTATCTTGAGGTTTTTAATAATTTAATAGAAAAAAAAATGGATTCTATTAGGGAAACTAATACCTTTAAAAAGAAGAAAAAATTAATCGATTATATGCTTTACAGAGGATGGGAATCTCATTTGGTTTACGAAAAAGCAAATGAACTTTTAAAGTAAATATTAAAAAAGAGGCTATCTAAAAAATGAAAGACAGCCTCTTTTTTATTTTAAACGACCCAATTTATAGATTAAAAGAGGCACCAAAGTTTATTGTAAATTGATTGTGCAATGTTTCTGCGGCTGTTAAATTTCCTGTTTTATACTTTGCTAATGGCACATTTAATTCTGTGTAAACACCAAAGCCATCAGTAAAAAAGTAACGCGCTCCTAAGTGCCCACCAAAGTTTTTAAGACCTAAGCTTAAACCAGGATAAATATCAAAATTTTGGTCAATATTAATTACATTTCCTAAGTTGGCATTAAAACGAGCTCTTACATCAAAACGATTATCAAAACTGGCATTTAAATCATCAATCATATTGTTTTTTAAGGCATCATTAACCCCTAAAAGGTAGGTAGAAGATAAACCGATAGATATGTTTTCGCCAATACCATAATCGTAACTAACATTTAAACCAGTACCATTTTCTTGAAAATTAGCACCTACTTGAAATTTATTATCGTTTTTTCCAATAAACGCTTGTGCATCAATAAATGAGACACTTAATATTGTTAATAATAGAATTAATTTTTTCATGATTTGAGTTTTAAATTTGAGCTTGCAAATATATTACAAGTTTTTTAATATGTAAGGTTTATTTATAAATGCTTATGGGTTCTTAAAATGGCTTGTTCGTTCTTCCAATCTATCCATTGTTGTCCTTTTATGCGCCTCATTAAATTATCATAATTACGCATAACTAAAAGATTATAAACGGCTTTACTAAAGTTTTTTGGGTTTCGTGGCACAGCGCGTAAACTCATAGAAAATCCCGGTGTTATATAGTGCATGTAATGCCAGTAACCTTCAGGCATATATAATATTTCGCCATGGTTAAGTTCGGTTTTATAACCTTTTGCTTTTTTCAGCATAGGCCATTTTTCAAAATCAGGGTTGTTAAAATTGATATCCTCACGAGTAATTAAAGCGTGTGGGATTTTGTATAAATAGTCATTTTGTTTTTGGTCAAACAAAATACATTGTTTGGTGCCTTCAAAATGAAAATGAAAAATATTTGCCAAATCAATATCATAATGCATAAACGTATGCGAATCTCGACCTCCAAAAAATAACATAGGAATATTTTTCATGAGTTTTAAACCAAAATCTGGAAATGTAAAATCGTTTTGTAATTCAGGAATTTCTTTTAGAGCATTCCATAAAAAAATACGGTATTTGGTAGGGCCACTTTTAAGCAAATCGATATAATCGCTAAGTTTCATTTTAGCGTGAGGTTCGT
>JBAQZZ010000314.1:0-5107 GCA_049791475.1 Flavobacteriaceae bacterium
CCCCTATAATCCCCTCAAGGGGATAGTCAATCGCATACAAATAACGTAGATATCTTGTTTTCAAGGAACTAAACTTAACCTTACCTCGAACTCACGTTAAATTTCAATGCTTTATTTTTTTGTAGCAAAAGCAAAAAGTTTCAAATTATAACGAATTTTACTGCCAACTGCGACTGATCCCGATAGCTATCGGGACTGCCAACTAAATTACCTTCTAAATTCACTCAACAAAATAGCAGTTGCTGTTGCCACATTCAAACTTTCGGTTGCTTGATTAGTTCCAAACCTTGGGATTGAAATTTTTTCAGTTATTCTGGCTTCTATTTCTTTTGAAACACCATTTGCTTCATTTCCCATAACTAAAATTCCTTTTTCTGGTAATTTAGTTTTATACACATTTTTGCCGTCCATAAATGCTCCAAAAACGGGTAGTTTACTTTCTTTTAAAAACGAAAATAAATCTATATAACTTACGTTAACTCGTGTTATAGAACCCATTGTTGCTTGTATAACTTTAGGGTTGTAACAATCTACGGTTTCTTTGCTACAAACCAAATCGGTTACTCCAAACCAATCACAAAGTCTAATAATAGTTCCTAAATTTCCAGGGTCACGAATGGCATCTAATGCAACAATAAGTTGATTATTTTTTATAGGTTTAGGTTCTGGAGTTTTAAAAATAGCCAATGCCTTATTTGGTGTATTTAAAAAACTAATGCGCTTCAATTCGTTTTCAGAAATTAAAATTTCGTTTTTGGCATCAATATTGAATGGTTCTGTCGTATATAATGTGTGAAGTTCAAAAGTAGATTGTAAAAGTTCTTTTATTGTTTTAACACCTTCAACAAGAAAAAAACCATATTGCTGCCTATATTTTTTTTGCTTTAAACTCGTTATTAATTTTATTTGATTTTTTGATAACATGCAATCTATAATTAATGTTTCATTTTCAGATTATAAAGAAAATGAAAAATATTGTTAAGCTTGCTTCTTCCTAAAATTATTTAAATATTTTTTTAGCAGTAAAAAATGTATTTTTGATCCCATAACGAGGTGTTTTATCATTTTTACTTTGAATCAAATTGAATGCACAACCTATAACTTGAATAATTAAAATTTAATTTGCAGCACAAACTTTTAAAAATACTAGTATTTATTCTAATTCTAAGAAGTTTTACTTCATGTGATGCTGTTAAAAGAGTTGCTGAAGACGACTATTTGCTTACACAAAATACAGTATTGATAAATGATAAAAAAGACAATTCTGAAACTATAAATAACTTAATTTACCAAGAACCTAACAGAACTATAGCTTGGTTTCCTTTACGTTTGCACATTTACAATTTAGCACGCCCAAATATTGATTCTATTTTACAAAATAAAATTTACAACAACCCAAGAAAAGTAAATTGGAAAACAAAATTATTATCAAAAAAGCAGTTAGATAAAGATATTCAAACAAGAAAAGGTTTTAATAGCTGGTTAAAAACTACAGGTGAAGCTCCTGTAATTGTTGATGAAGAACGCACAAAAAAATCTGTTAATCGCTTACAAGATTATCATATAAATAATGGTTGGTTTAACGTAAAAACAACTTACAACATTAACAAACAAGAGTATAAACGCGCTAGTATTGAATATAAAGTTGAAACTGGAAAAGCGTTTTTATTAGATTCTATAACTAGCAAAGTAGCATCACCAGTAATTGATACATTGTATAAAAAAATTAAAAAAAATTCTTTAATACAATCTGGCGAACAATATAGAACTGCAAATTTTGAAAATGAACGCGAGCGTATTTCAAAAGAGTTGCTTAATTCGGGTATTTTTCATTTTAATCAAGATTATGTTACTTTTGAAATTGACACTATTGGCACCAATAAAAAAGTAAATGTTGGTATTCAAATTCAAAATAGAGCGATTAGAACTCCAGATTCTATAAGACGCGAACCTTTTAAAATTTATCATACCAATGATGTAAATATTATAACCGATTATAGTTTTGAAAACAGAGGAAAACCATTTCAAGACTCCATACACTACAACGGTTTTAAACTTTATGCCTACGGTAAAATTAATTATCGCGCCAAAGCCATAACCGATGCCATGTTTATAAATCCTGGCACCATATTTAAAGATATTGACAGAACCAGAACATACCGCTACATAAATGAATTGCGCACATTTAAATACCCAAATATTGAATACGTTGAAAATGATGATAATACCCTAACAGATACCATTCGTTTAACACCTTTAAAGAAATTTAGTTTAGGTTTAAGTGCAGATGTATCAACAAGCAATATTCAAAAAGCTGGTATTTCTGCCAATCCCAGTCTATTGATAAGGAATATATTTAGGGGTGCAGAAACATTACAAATATCTGGAATTGCATCCATAGGATCCTCAGCAGACAGGGGTGAAAACGATCCTTTTTTTGATATAAACGAATTTGGTGTCGATATAAAGTTAACCATTCCACGAGTATTTTCTCCATTTTATACAGAAAATATTATCCCCAAATACATGTCGCCATCAACAAGAATTACTTTGTCTGCAACAAGTCAAACTAATATTGGACTGGATAAACAAACCTTAATTGGAGCTTTTAATTATAACTGGTATCCAAACACAAAAACAACAAATAAACTCGATTTATTTAATGTGCAATACGTTAGAAATTTGAATCCAGAAAATTACTTTGGTGTTTATCAAAACTCATTTAACTTACTTAACCAAACAGCCTTAGACGTTAATTATACTGATGATGGTTTAAATTTACCAAACCCAGAAAACCCCGCTAATGAAGCTAATGAATTTATTGAATATGCTTTAGCGAACCCAACACCATCAGAAATATCTAGCCAACAAAGGCAAACTATTAATGGTATTAGCGAACGTAAAAACAGATTAACCGAGAATAACTTAATTCTATCTTCTAGTTTCAGTTTCGTAAAAGATGAACGTACAAATATTTTTGATAATAATTTTTCAATATTTCGTTTTAAGTTAGAAACTGCGGGTAATTTATTATCTACAGCCTCAAATTTAATAGGCCTTAAAAAAGACAGTAATGGTAGATATGAACTTCTAAATGTTGCTTTTTCTCAATACGTAAAAACAGAATTTGACTATGTTAAACATTGGGATTTAGGCAGAAAAAACGTTCTGGCTATGCGAAGTTTTTTAGGTATTGCTGTACCTTACGGAAATTCAACAAACATTCCTTTTGCAAAAAGTTTCTTTGCCGGAGGACCAAATGATAATAGAGCTTGGACTGCTTTTAGTTTGGGCCCAGGAAGCTCTGAAACCACAAATGAATTTAACGAAGCTAATTTAAAACTCGCTTTAAGTATTGAACAACGTTTTAATATTTTTGAAAACTTAAACGGCGCTGTTTTTATTGATGCAGGAAATATATGGAATGTTTTAGATGATGTTGAAGATAACAGAGCAACATTTTCAGATTTTAGTTCTTTAAAAGATATTGCTATAGGTTCTGGTTTAGGACTTCGTTACGATTTTAGCTTTTTCGTGTTTCGTTTTGATGTTGGTTTTAAAACCTACGACCCTTCATACAGAGACGAAAATAGATGGTTTAATGACTACAATTTTGGGAATGCAGTCTATAATATTGGTATAAACTACCCTTTTTAACACTACTTTCTATTTTAAATAGCACTATAACGTTTTAGTCACTTTTAGCATTCTGAATACAAAAAACCCGAGTTACTTATTTAAAAATTGATTACTTTTGAACTGAAATAATTATTAATCAATTTTTTATAAAAATGGGACACAACATCAAACCAGGCGTAGCTACCGGTAAAGAAGTTCAAGATATTTTTAACCATGCTAAGGCAAACGGTTATGCTTTACCAGCTGTAAATGTTATAGGATCTGATACTATAAATGGCGTTTTAGAAACTGCCGCATCTTTAAATGCTCCTGTAATCATTCAATTTTCTAATGGTGGTGCACAATTTAATGCAGGTAAAGGATTAAGTAACGACGGCCAAAAGGCAGCTATAGCAGGCGCTGTTGCTGGTGCAAAACATGTACATACCCTAGCTGTAGCTTATGGTGTTCCAGTAATTTTACATACAGACCACTGCGCAAAAAAACTATTACCTTGGATAGATGGTTTGCTAGATGCAAGTGAAGTTCATTTTAAAGAAACTGGAAAATCGTTATTCAGTTCTCATATGATTGATCTTTCTGAAGAACCAATTGAAGAAAATATTGAAATCTGTAAAACCTATTTAGAAAGAATGTCTAAAATGGGCATGACTTTAGAAATTGAATTAGGTATTACAGGCGGTGAAGAAGACGGTGTTGATAATAGCGATGTTGATGATTCTAAATTATACACACAACCAGAAGAAGTAGCTTATGCATACGAAGAATTGAGTAAAGTAAGCCCGCAATTTACTATTGCAGCAGCATTTGGAAATGTACATGGTGTATACAAACCTGGTAATGTAAAATTAACTCCAAAAATCTTAAAAAATTCTCAAGAATATATTACAAAAAAGTATGGTGTTGAACATAATCATATCGATTTTGTATTCCATGGCGGATCTGGTTCTACAGTAGAAGAAATTAGAGAAGGTATTAGTTACGGCGTAATTAAAATGAATATTGACACCGATTTACAATATGCATTTATGAGCGGTATTCGTGATTATATGGGCGATAAAGCTGAATATTTGAAAGCTCAAATAGGAAATCCTGATGGCAACGATTCACCAAATAAAAAATATTATGACCCAAGAGTTTGGTTACGTGCTGGTGAAGTTACTTTTGTAGCACGTTTAAAAAAGGCTTTTGAAGACTTAAATAATGTAAATACGTTATAAAATTTACTTTATAAATCTCAATAAAAAAAATCCTGCAATTGCGGGATTTTTTTATTTAGCTATCATCCTAAAAACAGATAAAAAATAAATTTTTAAGGCAGTTACCCCAAAATTAAAATAAAGGTTTAATTTTGTCTGTAGACTTTGCTTTTAGTTTTTAAAATAGAAAAACTGAAAAATAAGTTTCTAAAATCCCTAACTAAGTAATGATTGCTTACAAAAATCGTTACTATAAAATAGTATAACTA
>JBAQZZ010000315.1:0-4938 GCA_049791475.1 Flavobacteriaceae bacterium
AGTTTAAAAGATTTAGCAACAAGTTTAGGGGCAAAAGCATCTATTTACCGTCAAGATTTACCTTTAGGAACAGGACACGCTATTATGTGTGCTAAACCGTCACTTACAGGACCAGCAGTTATTGCTTATGCGGATACTTTGATTAGAGCTGAATTTGATTTAGATCCATCAGCAGATAGCGTCATTTGGACCAAACAAGTCAATAATCCGGAAGCTTATGGCGTTGTTAAATTAAATACTAAAGGCGATATTGTTGAATTAGTAGAGAAACCAGAAACTTTTGTGAGTGACCAAGCGGTAATAGGCATCTATTATTTTAAAGATGTTGCTGTTTTGAAAGGGAAACTACAAGAAATTCTAGATGAGAACATTATGAATGGTGGCGAATACCAAATTAACGATGGTATTAAACGCATGATGGCAGAAGGTAAAGTATTTAAAACTGGAACGGTTGATGAATGGATGGATTGCGGTAATAAAGCCATAACTATTGAAACAAATCAACGCATGTTGGGCTTTTTAAAAACAGATGGCGAGGAGCAATTAGTGGCGCCTTCAGCAAAATTAGAGAATTCGAATATTATTGAGCCTTGTTTTATTGGCGAAAACGTAGTACTTAAAAACACTACTGTTGGTCCTTTTGTATCTATTGGGAAAGGCAGTATTATTGAAAATTCAACCGTTAAAAATAGTTTAATACAAACGAATACCATTATAAAAAACGCTAATTTAGATCATGCTATGATAGGCAACCATGTAAAATTTGATGGTAATTTTACCAGTATAAGCATAGGCGATTATTCGGTTTTGGAATAATTTTTGAAATCTATCTATCACCTTTTGAGTAGTTGAAAGGTTTTAATTATGAAACAAAAAATTTATATCTTATTTTTTATTTTCGGAATGTTATTCGTTCCGCAGATAACCTATGCGCAAGTAGATTTTAATAAAAAAC
This sequence comes from Flavobacteriaceae bacterium, assembly GCA_049791475.1. GTDB lineage: Bacteria > Bacteroidota > Bacteroidia > Flavobacteriales > Flavobacteriaceae > CAXBID01. The sequence goes on from JBAQZZ010000315.1 coordinate 956, forward strand.
CAGATGACGATTTAGGCAATTTTGAAGATGAGTTTCAAGAACTTTTCTACGAAGCTTTAAAACAAAAAGGGATTGAAAACTACGATCGGTCTGTTGAGGCGTTGTTAAAAGCTATTGAATTAGATGGTGCCATTCCTGTTTTATATTTCGAGTTAGGAAAAAACTACAATAAACTTAAAAACTTTGGTGATGCTGAAGACGCTTTTAAAAAAGCAGTGAATTTAGAGCCCGATAACGAATGGTTTCTTGATGAACTTTACGCCTTTTATGCATCCCAAAATGATTACGATAAAGCCATAAAAACAGTTAAGCAACTTGTAAAATACCATCCAGATTATAAAGAAGATTTGGCATCACTTTATGTTAGAACAGAAAAATATAACGAGGCGTTACAGCTTTTAGACGAATTGGATACTGAGTTGGGAATTTCAATATCTAGAGATATTTTACGAAACCGTATTTATGAAGCTACAGGCCGTAAAAAAGAACAAATTGAAAATTTAGAATCTCGTGTGGAAAATAATCCTGATAATGAGTCGAACTATTTAGCGCTCATTTTTCGATACAGTGAAAACAATGAAACGGCTAAAGCCTTTGAAACGGCTAAAGAGTTATTGAAAATCAATCCGAATTCCCAATTGGTTCATTTGGCTTTATACAAGTTTTATTTAGATGATAATGATGCTGAAAAAGCTATTGAATCTATGAAAATGGTGGTTAAAAGTTCTCAAATAAAACCAGAAGCTAAACTAAAAGTGTTGTCTGATTTTGTAGAATTTGTAAAAGAAAATCCAGAATACGAAGCCCATTTAGTTGAAGCAACAAGTTTAATTAGCGATGAAAATAATGAAAAGTCTTTAACAGAGTTAGGGCAATATTATTTATCAAAAAACAACAAACCGAAAGCGTTGGAATATTTCCAAGAAGCCTTAAAACAAGATACTAACAACTTTGCAATTTTACGCAAAGTGCTTTTGCTTCAAATAGATTTACAACAGTATAAAGAAGCCGAAGAGAGAAGTACTGGCGCACTTGAAATATACCCGTCTCAACCTATATTTTACTTAATTAATGGTGTGGCGTTAAATCAATTAAACAATCCTAAAAAGGCTATAGAATCATTAGAAATGGGTTTAGATTATATTATTGATGATATGAAAATGGAAGCCGATTTTTACAACCAGTTAAGTAAAGGGTATGGCTTGTTAAACAATACTGCCAAAGCAAAAACGTTTAGTGATAAGGCAAAACAAATACAACCCCAAAATTAATGATTAAACACACATATATTATTCTAGGTTTATTTATGTTGTTGATTTTCAATTGTAAATCATCAAAAACAGTTAGCGCTGGTCAAGCTAATTATAATTTAAATACTAAGCAGCTTATAAAAGAGAACGCAAAACAGTCTCCAGATTTTAAGACGTTGCAGTCTAAACTTAAAATAACCTATAATAAAAAAGGGAATTCGCAAACACATTCAGTAAGTTTTAGAGCTAAAAAAGATGAAATGCTCTGGATTAGCGCAACGTTTTCAGTTATAAGAGCTATGGTAACACCCGAAAAAGTGAGCTTTTATAATAAATTAGATAACACCTATTTTGAAGGAGATTTTTCATATTTAAGTGCATTATTAGGGACAGAATTAGATTTCAAAAAAGTTCAAAATTTATTATTGGGCGAACTACTTTATAACTTAAATGACGAACCTTACAAAGCCTCAGTGCTTGATAGTTTATATGTACTTCAACCTAAAAAACAACGCGATTTATTTGAGATTTTTTTCATTTTAGACCCTTCTATTTTTAAGGTAAAATCGCAACAAATATCTCAGCCAAAAGAATACAGACATTTACAAATTGATTATTTATCACATCAAAAAATAGATAAGCAAACCCTTCCTGAACGCATAAGAGTTGTTGCTGTTGAGGCAAATGATGAGGTTTCAATCGATTTAGAATTTAAAAACGTGTCTTTAAATGAAGATTTACGTTTTCCGTTTAAAATACCCTCAGGGTTTGATAAAATTGAACTTTAATGCTTTTAAATAAAACGTCATATAAATACCTAATTCTATTTGCATTTTTGTTATTTGGATGGCTTGGTTTTTCACAAAATAATAAGCAAAAAGAATTAGAAACTCGCAAACAGGAAATACAAAGAGAAATTCAAAAAATTAATGCATTACGGATTGAAAACAAGTCGAAAGAAAAATCAGAACTATCTTTAATTGAAGACTTTAACTATAAAATAAAGGTACTTAATAACCTTATAAAGGTTACGAACCAGCAAACTAATTTTTTAAGTAGAGAGATAAATAACAATCAAAAAAAGATAACAAGTCTTAGAAAAGAATTAACACAACTTAAGGAAGATTATGCGGCTATGATTGTAAAATCATATAAAAGCAAAAATGAGCAAAGTAGAATTATGTTTTTATTGTCTTCTGATGATTTTAAGCAAGCCTACAAGCGCTTACAGTATATAAAGCAATACTCAAATCACCAAAAAGAACAAGGTGAAACCATAAAAGCTAAAACACAAGAATTACAACAATCGAATATAGATTTATTAAAGCAACAAGAAGACAAGAATAAGCTGATTTCTGATAATAAAGAGGTTCAAAAAACATTAAAATCTGAGCGTAAAGAACATGATGTTTTAATGAAATACATACAGAAAGATCTAAATCGATATACAGCTCAAATAAAACAAAAACAAAGAGAAGCAGATAGAATTGACAGAGAAATTGATAATATAATTAAGGCGACTATAGCGGCTTCAAATAAAAAAGCAGGTAAAGCATCAAGCGCTAAAACTTTTGCTTTAACACCTGCTGGAAGATCTTTAGCAAAAGATTTTGAATCTAATAAAGGGAAACTTAACTGGCCGGTTGATAGAGGCATAGTAAGTTTAGGTTATGGCACACAACCAAGCCCAATAAACAAAACATTAATGATTAAAAGTAGTGGTGTTAGAATAACAACACAAAAGGGTGCTAAGGTTAAAGCTGTTTTTAATGGTGAAGTTGTTGGAATTGCACAAATAAAAAATGCTAGTTTGTATGTAGTAATTCGTCACGGAAATTATTTTACCGTCTATAATAACCTTGCTAAAGTATATGTTAAGAAAGAAGACAAAGTAACTACCAATCAAGATATAGGTGAAGTTTATACCAATCCATCCAACGGAGAAACCATATTAAGTTTTATTGTTTCTAAAGATGGAAATACACAAAACCCAGCAAATTGGATTTATAAAATGTAAAATTCCTGCGAAGGCAGGAATCTCATGATATGAAACTAAAATTATTTTTTTAGAAGTTTTGCACCCGCGTTAGGGATTGAACGGTTTGTTTGAGCTCCTCGTAGAGAGCGAGTAGTGAAAGCCCGACCTTTTGGTAACGCCCAAATAGATTACTTATTCAAAAAGCGCTTTCAATTCAGTAGCCTCATTAGGTTTTATTTTTCCTGCAAGTAGAAGACTTAATTGTTTTCGACGTAACGCCGCTTTAAAACGTTCTTTTTCTAAGTCGGTTTCTGGTATGACTTCTGGAACTGCAATTGGCCTTCCAGTTTCATCAACGGCAACAAAGGTGTATATCGCTTCATTAGCTTTTGTTTTAGCACCTGATTCTCTGTCTTCCACCCAAACATCAATAAAAATCTCCATAGAGGTTTTAAAAGCACGTGATACTTTAGCTTCAACGGTTACAACACTTCCCAAGGGAACAGCACGATTAAAAGCCACATGATTTACTGAGGCTGTTACCACAATACGTCTTGAATGTCGCCTTGCAGAAATACTTGCCGCACGATCCATACGTGCTAAAAGTTCGCCTCCAAATAAATTATTTAAAGGGTTTGTTTCACCAGGTAAAACCATATCAGTCATAATGGTTTTAGATTGTTCAGGGGTTTTCGCTTGCATACAAATAGTTTTTTTGATGCGGCAAAGGTAAAACGATTTTAGGGTTTAGTGTA
>JBAQZZ010000316.1:0-1822 GCA_049791475.1 Flavobacteriaceae bacterium
AATAGGGTTTGCGCCAGCTTCTGCAATATGATAACCAGAAATAGACACCGAGTAAAAGTTTCGAACATTATTATCTATAAAATATTCTTGAACATCGCCCATTAGACGTAGCGCAAACTCAGTGGAAAAAATACAGGTATTTTGTGCTTGATCTTCTTTTAAAATATCAGCTTGCACTGTACCACGAACTTGAGCTATAGTTTTAGATTTTATATCCTTATAAATATTTGAAGGTAAAACTTGATCTCCCGTAACTCCTAAAAGCATTAATCCCAATCCGTTATTGCCTTCTGGCAAATCACCATTATATTTTGGACGTTCCTTTCCTTTATAAATTTTACTGATTTTAGCTTCAACCTCTTTTTCTAACCCGTTTTCTTTAATGTAAATTTCGCATTGTTGATCGATAGCAGCATTCATAAAAAAACCTAAAAGCATAGGAGCAGGACCGTTAATAGTCATACTTACCGAAGTCATTACATCAGCTAAATTAAAACCTGAATAAAGTTTTTTAGCATCATCTAAACAGCAGATTGAAACACCAGCATTTCCTATTTTACCATAAATATCTGGTCTGTAATCCGGGTCGTTTCCATAAAGTGTTACGCTATCAAAAGCGGTAGATAACCGTTTTGCTGGCAAACCTGCGCTTACATAATGAAAGCGTTTGTTAGTTCGCTCGGGACCACCTTCACCTGCAAACATTCTTGCAGGATCTTCACCCGTTCTTTTAAATGGATACAATCCTGATGTATACGGAAACTCTCCAGGTACATTTTCTTGTAAACACCATTTCAAAACATCGCCCCAAGCTTGGTATTTTGGTAAAGCTACTTTTGGTATTTGCGAATGTGATAAAGACTCGGTATGTGTTTCTATTTTTATTTCTTTATCTCGAACTTTAAAGGAATATATTGGGTTTTTGTATTTGTTAACTTTGTCATCCCAACCTGTAATGACTTCCCAATTGTAAGGATCTAAGTTTAGTTTTACGCGGTCGAATTCAGCTATTAATAAGTCAATAAAATCTTTATTCTCATTTTTAACTTGTTTGAGAATCTCATCACTGTTTAATCCAAGTTTTCCAATAAAAGACCTTTCAACTGCGCTCAAGGTGACATTACCCACCGAACAAATAGTTTTATAAATACCATAAAGCTTTTGAGCAACTTCTACCTGTTCTATTCCTGTTTTATCATAAGCCCGATTATTTTCAGCAATTTCAGACAAATAGCGCGTTCTATTTGGCGGAATAATAAAAATCTTTTCGCTCATTTCTGTTGAAATTTCAAAAGTAGATTTTAAATCAGTATTGGTTTTTTCAACCAATTTATCCATAATCGCTTTGTAAAGCGTATTCATTCCTGGGTCGTTAAACTGAGACGCTATGGTGCCAAAAACGGGAAGTTCATCTTGAGGAATATCCCATAAATTATTATTGCGCATGTATTGTTTTTTTACATCGCGTAACGCGTCTAACGATCCTCGTTTGTCAAATTTATTTATGGCTACTAAATCAGCAAAATCGAGCATATCGATCTTTTCTAGCTGAGTAGCAGCACCAAATTCTGGAGTCATCACATAAAGCGAAACATCGCTATGTTCAATAATTTCTGTGTCCGATTGACCAATTCCTGAGGTTTCTAAAATTATTAAGTCAAATTCGGCAGCTTTTAAAACTTCTATGGCTTCATTTACATGTTTTGACAAAGCTAAATTAGATTGTCTTGTTGCCAAACTACGCATGTAAACACGTGAATTATTTATGGCATTCATTCGTATTCTATCTCCTAAAAGCGCTCCTCCAGTTTTCCGTTTTGAC
>JBAQZZ010000317.1:0-1676 GCA_049791475.1 Flavobacteriaceae bacterium
TTCCAGAGGAGTTAAATAGGCAACTTACAGGAAGGATTTCCGATTTTCATTTTGCGCCTACTGCTAAAGCAAAACAAAACCTGCTAGAAGAAGGTATTGAGGACTCAAACATTCTTGTTACGGGAAACACAGTCATTGACGCTCTTTTTTTTACGTTAAATAAAATTGAAAAAGGCTACGAAAATTCATTTATTACAGATTTAATCAAAAAGATAGATTTTACAAAAAAAGTTGTCTTGGTAACGGGGCACAGACGAGAAAGTTTTGGTACTGGTTTTGAAAATCTATGCCATGCTATTTTAGAAATCTCTAAAAACAAGGATGTTGAAATTGTGTATCCTGTGCATTTAAACCCGAATGTTCAAAACGTGGTTTACGAAAAGCTGTCTGGCAAAAATAATATTCACTTAATAAATCCTTTAGATTATCCTTCGTTTGTTTGGTTAATGAGTAGAGCTGTTTTAATTATTTCAGATTCGGGCGGCATTCAGGAAGAAGCCCCTTCATTAAACATATCGGTTTTGGTTACAAGGGAAACCACTGAGCGCGATGAAGGTATTAAGGCAGGTTGCTCTTTTTTAGTGGGTACCAATACTGGTAAAATTATAGTCGAAGCAGGCAAAATATTAAATGCAAATAATGTAAAAGCTAAAATGGCCAACCCGTATGGAGAAGGACTTGCTGCTGTTAAAATAATAGATTTCATTCAAAACACTATTTTTGAAGATGCCTAAACATATTTTAATAATTGTAGATTCCATAGATGTAAACGATAGCAGTGGTTCTAAGGCCAATGTGGCTTTAATTAAAAATTTAGCAGCTATTGGCTATAGTATCACTGTTTTACATTATACGCAAAAAGATATTCAATTAAAGGGTATTAAGTGCATTTCAATAAAAGAAAAAAAAATAAACATATTATATGTATTAAGCAGAACACAACGAATTATACAGCGCTATTTTAAAGTAAATTTAGCCAAATACTTAGAGCCCATTTTCGGGTTTTCCTTTACTTTTTTTAATGACGTAAACAGTATTAAATCGGCTTTAAAAAAACAAGATATTGGAAAATTCGATTTAGTTTTGACTCTAAGCAAAGGTGCTAGTTTTAGACCGCATTATGCCCTAAATAAATTAAAGAATTTACATGAAAAATGGCTGGCTTATGTTCATGATCCATTTCCAATGAGTTGTTATCCGCCACCGTATCAATGGAATGAGCCAGGATATAAGCGAAAAGAACGTTTTTTTAGATCTGTTTCAGAACGTGCAAAATATGCCGCTTTTCCCAGCGGGTTGCTAAAAGATTGGGTTGGAAGTTTCTTTCCGAATTTTATTAAAACAGGAATGATTATCCCTCATCAAAGTTATGAAGAGAAATTAACAAACCTTGAAACTCCTATTTATTTTGATAATTTAAAGTTTAACATATTGCATGCAGGTAATTTAATGAAGCAACGAAACCCAGAAGATTTATTAAAAGGTTTTAAATTATTTCTTGAAAACAAGCCAGAAGCCAAAAATAATACGAAATTGTTACTATTGGGAAATGCATCGTATCATGAAAATCTCATTAATGACTATGCAATGAGCTTGCCTCAACTTTATATAAAACTCACAAATGTCCCTTTTAAGGAGGTATATTGGTTGCAAAATCAGGCGTCAGTAAATATAAT
>JBAQZZ010000318.1:0-50465 GCA_049791475.1 Flavobacteriaceae bacterium
TAGTTACAGAACGCAACTATTTACCTTTTAAAAGTAACGTAAAAACCACATTTTTAAATACAGAAACTGGAGTGATGCATGCCTGCGGCCATGATACGCACACAGCTATTTTAATGGGCGTTGCAGAAGTACTTTCAAAAAACAAAGATAAAATTAACGGTACTGTAAAATTCATTTTTCAACCAGCAGAAGAAGGCCCACCTCCAGGTGAAGAAGGCGGCGCTAAATTGATGATTAAAGAAGGCGTTCTGGAAAACCCAAAAGTGGATGCTATTTTTGGCTTGCATATAGATTCGGAAATGGAGGTTGGGACGATAGCGTATAAATCTGGCGGTATAATGGCTTCAGTTGAACGCTTTGTAATTCATGTAAAAGGAAAACAAACGCATGGAGCAGCACCATGGAGTGGCGTTGACCCTATATTAATTTCCGCCAAAATAATTGATGGCTTACAAACCATAATTAGTAGAGAAGCTAAATTAACTGATGAACCAGCTGTTATTACCGTTGGGAAAATCACTAGCGGAACACGATTTAATATTATTCCTGAAAGCGCAGAGCTTATTGGTACGGTTAGAACACTAAGCCCTGAAATGAAAGAAATGATACTAAGACGAATGAAAGAAATGGTTGAAAGTATTGCAAAAGCCTATGGCGGTGAAGCTTCAATAACTTTCGAGAATTTTACTGCAATTACCTATAATAATCCTGATTTAGTAAATCAGATGCTACCAACATTACAAAAAGTAGCAGGAAGTGAAAATGTTATAATAGTAAAACCAGAAACTGGTGGTGAAGATTTTTCATATTTTCAAGAAGTAATTCCTGGTTTTTATTTCTTTTTAGGAGGTATGACCTCAGAAAATAAACACGCTTTCCCTCATCACACGCCAGATTTCTTTATAGATGAAAGCGGTATGTTACTTGGTGTAAAAACACTGACTCAAATTACTTTTGATTTCCTAAATAATTAGAATGAATAATATATTAGATTTTTTATCAAACATATCTTGGTGGGCTTGGGTTTTAATTGCTTTAGCAATAGTTGCAATACGCGATGTTTTTTTTCAAAAAGAACATACAATAAGTCATAACTTCCCAATTGTTGGTCATTTACGGTATTGGCTAGAAAGTATAGGTCCAGAAATGCGGCAGTATTTTGTAGCAAATAATAGAGAGGAATTACCTTTTAATCGCATAGAACGCGGTTGGATTTACGCTTCAGCAAAAAAAGAAAATAACTACGAAGGTTTCGGAACAGATAGAGATATTTATGCACATCATCATATCTTTATAAATAATGCGATGATGCCGTATCAATTACCTCAAAATCATCCGAATAAAATAGATAAATCGTTTTTACCCTGCGCTAAAGTTATGGGTGAATTTAATAAACGTAAAAAACCGTACCGTCCAGCATCAGTTATTAATGTTTCTGCTATGAGTTTTGGTTCACTTTCCGCTAAAGCTATAGAGTCTTTAAATAAAGGTGTGAAAATAGCAGGTGCTTATCACAACACAGGTGAAGGTGGGCTTTCTCCATACCATAGTCATGGTGGCGATGTAGTATTTCATTTTGGAACTGGTTATTTTGGTGTTCGTGGAGAAGATGGCGGTTTTTCTATGGACAAAATAATAAAACTAGTAAATGATAACCCGTTTGTTCGTGCTATAGAAGTAAAATTATCTCAAGGCGCAAAACCAGGGAAAGGAGGCGTTTTACCGGGCGCAAAAATAACCAAACAAATAGCAGAAATACGGGGTGTTGAAATTGGGAAAGATGTATTATCACCTCCCAACCACAAGGCATTTTCTAATGTTCCAGAAATGGTGGAGTTTATAGAAAAAATTGCAGAAGCAACAGGCTTACCAGTTGGCATAAAAGCAGCAATTGGTAAACTAGAACAATGGGAAGAATTGGCAGATATTATGAAAAAAACTGGTAAAGGTCCTGATTTTATTACTGTTGATGGTGGTGAAGGTGGTACGGGTGCTGCGCCTCCAAGTTTTGCAGATCATGTTTCATTACCTTGGGTTTATGGCTTTAGTGACTTATACAGGCTTTTTAAAAATAAAGGTTTATCTGAACGTATCGTTTTTATTGGGAGTGGCAAACTTGGTTTTCCTGCCAAAGCAGCTATGGCTTTTGCTATGGGTGCAGATTGCATTAACGTAGCCAGAGAAGCCATGATGAGTATTGGTTGTATTCAAGCACAGATTTGTCATACCAATCGATGTCCAACCGGTATTGCTACTCAAAGTAAATGGTTGCAAAATGGTATTGACCCTAGTTTAAAATCAGAGCGTGCAGCGCAATATTTTAAAACTTTTAGAAAAGAATTTATTGAGATTACACATGCAGCGGGTTACGAACACCCTTGTCAATTTAAAATGAGTGATATTGAAATAAATGTTGATGACCATAACCTTTCAACCGAAATAAGCAAAACCTACAAGTATGAAAAAACGGTTGTACCTTTTAAGAGTATGCAAAATTTAAAAGAATGTTTATATTTGGGTGGTACTAAAATAAACTAACCAAAACCAAATAGTATTTTATGGAAACCCAAAGAATCATAGACTTATTTTTATTTGCTATTCCAGCTTTAATAACTGGAATTATTGCCTATTACTTTTTTAAAGAACACACCAAAAATGAAGATGGTCGCAGACGTTATTTACTAAAAAAAGATATGCAGGTTAACGCTATGCCGTTACGTTTACAAGCTTACGAAAGAATGGCTCTTTTTTTAGAACGCGTCACACCTTCAAAATTATTAATTCGAATAGCTCCAATATCTTCAAATAAAGGAGATTATGAAGCTTTACTTATACAAAGCATTGAGCAGGAATTTGAACATAATTTATCACAACAAATATATGTAAGTGATAAATGCTGGAGTATTATTACAGCAGCTAAAAATGCTACAATTCAGCTTATAAGAAAAGCAAGCTTGTCTGAGAAAACTAATACAGCAAACAAACTAAGAGAGGTTATTTTAACCGAAATGATGGAGCGCCAAGCACCAAGTGATGCAGCTTTATCTTTTATTAAAGATGAGGTTTCAGATATGTGGTAAATTAATCCATACGAAGCTCATTAGATTTGGCTTGTTCACATTTTTCTTTGGCATATTTAAATCCTTGATCCCACCAAGAGGTCATTAATTTTTTATTAAAAATTAATGAATTTTCTGTGAGTTTTGTAGGTGTATAATATAAATTAAGTTTTACACCGTTATTCTTCGCTGCCAATTTCCCTATGGTTATATCGTTTCTTTCTACTTGATCTAATAAATGTCCGAATAAATTAATCATCAATGAAAACGGATTCTTTCCCAAAACCTTATTGTATTCCATAGTTTCAGATTCTAAAACTATAGCGTCAACTTCTGTTGCGCCTCGTAAAATAGCTTCTCTTATAGGAACAACACAACCCAAACCACCATCGGCATATTCAAAGTCATTCTTTTTAACTAAAGACATAAACGGAATATAATTACAAGAAATCCATATCCAGTCACAAAATTCATCGTAGCTAAAATCTTTGATTGACTTATACTCTACTCTATTTTTCGACAGATTTGAAACCGTAATCACAACATCATCTTTTGTGGTTTTTATTAAATTATACTCTTCAATTGTAAAATGTTTTTTTATATAACGCCTTAATGCTTTGCTTTCTCCAAAAGTGCGCTTCATTTTAATAAATTGCCAAAGTGAATTTATAAAATCTATTGAGACATACTCCCGATTTCCTTTTTTGCGTATTACAAATGGATTGATGCTAAATATATTATGTTGATTGACATTGGTAAAGACTTGCTGAATTTTATCAATCTTTCTGGCAGCCAAATGTGGTACAAGTAAACCACCTGTTGAGGTTCCTAAAAACAGGTCGTAATCTCTACCTTCTTCTTGCATTAAATATTGGGCTACACCACCTGCATACGCCCCTTTACTACCTCCCCCAGAAATAACTAATGCTTTCATATTTAATTTTCTAACGGACTAAGTTCTTTATTTTTAAATTTAGCGAAATTATACCCTTCTTCCCACCAATTTGTCATTTTTTCTTTATCAAATATCAATGAATTTGTTGTTAAAACAGTTGGCGCATAATAAAAATTAATAATAGCATCATTATGAGAAGCAACAAATTTACCAATCTTAATATTATGAGATTCTATTCTATCTAACATGAACCCAAACATATTGGTAATTAACGAAAAGGGATTTTTAGAAGGCATTCTGTTTAGTTGATTAACTTCAGTTTGCAAAATAATAGCATCAACTTCTTTTGCTCCACGACGAATAGCTTCTTCAATTGGCACCATATTACCCATCCCTCCATCAGCATATTCGCATCCATCAATTTTTACCAAACTCATAAATGGCGTATAGTTGCAAGATACCCAAATCCAATTTACAAACTCTAAGTAATCAAAATCTTTTAAAGATTTATATTCGACTTGGTTAAGCGATAAATTAGAAACCGTTACCACAACATCCAAACCTGACTTTTTTAATTCAAAAAATTCTTCTTCTAAGAGTGTTTCTTTAATCAAGGCTCTTAAATTATGACTCTCTCCAAAAGTTTTACTCCCTCTAATAAAATTTAAAACAACACTTAAATGCTTAATACCTATATTTTGAGTGCCGTGTTTTTTCTTAATTACAAAAGGGCAAACATCAAAAATGCTATCATTTGTCACATTGGTGTAAACCAATTTTATTTTTTCAATTTCATTGAGTGCTAAATGCGATACTAACAAACTTCCGGTTGATGTGCCTATAAACAATTGATATTGGCGCTTTAAATCTTCAATAAGGTATTGCGCAACGCCACCTGCGAATGCGCCTTTACTACCACCTCCAGAAATAACTAGTGCTTTCATTTATTGTTTTAATTGTAAATATAAAATTATGAAATAATATTTAAGCAAAATTGATGCTTTAAGATGTATTAAATTGAAAATATCAGTATTTAAACCTAATATTAAACACTTCATAGAAAAACAATAAGATATACGTAGTTTTAAACATATCTATTTAAAAAAATTATATATAATTGTAAGAATTTAACTTAAACAAAACATGCTTAAAAGGCTTTTTTTATTTATTTTATTTTGTTCAATACTAAGTATTTCACTTTTTGGGTTGAATAAAATTAAAGAACCAAATCATACAGAAAAGGAGGCAAGCATGCCAATAGTTAATTTTAGCTTTAATAACAATGGCGCCTGTTCTGATACTCCAATTACATTTACCCCAGTTGTTACTGGTGATGCTCCTTTTTCTTATCTATGGGATTTTGGAGGTGGAAACACATCTACTAACAGCAATCCAACCTTTTCTTTTAATGCACTAGGATGTGGTTTTCAAAGCAACGCGGTAACACTTACTGTTACCGATGCTAATGGTATCAGTAACTCTATATCAAAACCCATTTCGGTACAGCAAAAACCAGACTTAGAATTTTTAAATTTAAATGCACCAATTGGATCTGTGGCACCTTTTGAAAAGTGTGGTGATAATAATAGTGATCTTGAATATACCATTAATGTTGGAAACAATTCAAATTCATCATCTTGCATTACTTCTTATAATATAGATTGGGGCGATGGCTCTTCCGAAACTAATGCAACATTTCCTGTAATGCATACCTATATGCAATTAGGCTCATTTAATATGGTTGTAACAGGAATTGGTGATAGTGGTTGCAATAACTCTATTACTTATGTTATAAAGAATTCTAATAATCCTATTGGAGCTCTTATTGCGCCAGGTAATACTACCAACTTATGTACGCCTGTTTCTCCTATGGCATTTGCTATTGGCTCATGGGCTCTTAACCCTTCTGATACTAACTATCAAGTAAATTACGGAGATGGTACTACAGCTAACTATACACAAACTCAGCTAGAAAGCTCTCCATATTACAATGCATCAAACCCGCCAGCTTCTCAAAATTTCCCTATACCACATACTTTTACAAGATTTAATTGCCCTAGCGGAAATACAGTTAGCTTAACAATATCCACTTCTTGCGGTAATACATTCCTAACTGCTGGTCCAATTATTATTTTAGATGTACCAGTAATAAACTTTAGTGTAAATAGTATTGTATGTGCTAATACATCAGTCTTTTTTAATAATTCAACACAAGCAGGTTATACAAACGACTGTAGTACTTTTGAGGTTTATACTTGGGATTTTGGAGACGGAAGCCCGCCTTCAAGAGCTGTTAGCCCAAATCATGTTTACACAACTCCTGGGAATTATACCATTACTTTAGCCGCAGAAACTCCATGTGGTGTTGGAACCTCTGTTTCAAAAACAATTTGTGTAGAACCTATACTTCAACCAAACTTTACCTTTAGTAACGCATGTGCTTCAACGCCTTTAAAAATGACAAACACTACTGATGCCAGTTTAGGTTGCGGAGCAGAGACTTATACTTGGGATATGATATCATATTCTGAAGCCTATTGCGGCGAAGAACCCGAAAACTGGAATTTCACAAACGGAACTGGTAGAAATTCTCGAGAACCATTTATTTCATTCAACACACCTGGCATTTATAACTTGAGACTAACTACAAGAAACTCCTGCGGTATTAATAGGTCTATAACTAAACGTATTGATGTAAAAAAACCTCCAGTAACCACTTTAGATCCAGTTTCTGATTTTTGTGAATCTGCTTCAATTTTTCCAAAAGGTACTGTAGTAGAAACATGCTCCCCAAGTTCTGAAATCACATATTTATGGAGTTTCCCTGGCGGAATACCTTCAACATCAACATCATTAAATCCAGGAAAAATAGACTATTCTACAAGCGGAAATTATACAGTAACGTTTAGTGTGTCAAACAGTTGTGGAACAACGACAAAAACACAAAATTTTTCTGTAGACTTGGATTTATCTCCTATTATATCAGCAAAATCAATAGAGATATGTAGTGGCGAAAACTTTTTTCTTAGACCAACTTCAAATGCCACCGACAACGTTCCATCAGGCACTACCTATACATGGAATAACCCTGTAATAAGCCCTACTGGAGCTGTAAGCGGTGCTTCAGGACAATCCTCGCCTGTAAGCAGCATTAGTCAAACATTAACAAACAATACAAACACACCAGCAACTGTAACTTATACAGTTTCGCCCATTGCTGGAAGTTGCCCTGGTCCAGATTTTACAGTTACAGTAACCGTTAATCCTAATATTAATGTTTCTTCAAACATAACCAATGGGACTTGTTTTGAGTCGGATGATAGCTCTATTAGCATAACCGTATCAGGAGGTATTCCTTTTACTACTGGAAATCCTTATATTATTTCATGGACAGGTCCTAATGGTTTTACAAGCTCAAATGAAGTTATTTCAAACCTAGAACCCGGATTCTATACACTAAATATTACCGATGACGGTAATTGTCCATATAACAATACTTTTCAAGTAACTGAACCAGGTTTATTCAGGTTTACTGGTAATAAAACCGATATTACCTGTTTTGGATTAGATGATGGAAGAATTGACTTAAATGTTAATGGAGGCACGCCTCCTTATATTTATGTTTGGACAAAAACTGGTGATCCTAGTTTTTCTGCTTCGTCTGAAGATTTAAGTAATCTTGAACCAGGAGAATATAATGTAACGATTACCGAAACTAACAATTGTGATATATTAACAGCTTCTTACACTATCATAGAACCACCTTTGTTAGAAGTCAATTTAACAGATCCTGTAGATATTATTCTTTGTTATGGCGATTTTACGGGTGTCATAAATGTTACAGCCACAGGTGGTAGAGCAACTGAAATAGCTCCCGGTGTTTTTAATTATAGATATAGCTGGACAGGGCCAAATGGGTTTTCAAGCAGTAATCAAAATTTAACAAATATAGAATCTGGCACTTATAATTTAACGGTGACCGATAATTCTGGCTGCACCGAAACATTACAAGTTTTTGTTCCACAAAATCCAGAAATTCTATTGGATTATACCATTGGAGAAATTATATGTTTCAATGATGATAGTGGGTCTATTACTATAAATAATATTACCGGCGGTATTCCGCCTTACGAACCTGTTGAATGGAGCAATTTAGGAACTGGTATGTTTCAAAATAATTTATCTTATGGTACATATATAATTACTATAACCGATGCTTTAGGCTGTGTAGTCAATTTTCCAATCGTTTTAGATAACGCACCTGTTTTTGATATTAATCCTGATGTTAATAATGTATCTTGTTTTGGTGAAAATGATGCAAGTATTAAACTAAATCTTGTAGGAGGCGAAAGCCCTGTTACTCTAGTTTGGAGTGATAGCTCATCTTCAGGAAATGAAAGAAACAACATTGGCCCAGGAACTTACTCAGTTACTATAACAGATGCAAAAGGATGTATTATTGAAGAAACTTTTGATATTACTGAACCTTTACCTCTGCAATTAATAGGTGATGTTACTGATGCTTTAGATTGTGATGATGTAAATACAGGAGCTATTGATTTAGAAATAACTGGAGGCACACAACCCATAACAATTTCCTGGAGTAATGGGAGTTCTACCGAGGATTTAACAAATGTTCCACCTGATGTTTACACAGTAACTATTACAGATGCCAATGGCTGTATTGAAACGCAACCATTTGAAGTTAAACGATTTGCACCATTAGAATCGCCTTTTGAAATAATAACCAACTTTGACTGTGAAACCAGATATGTAGATCAAACTTTTATAGCTAAAGTAAAAGGTGGTGTTCCGCCATATCAATTAAGTTGGTCCAGCGGTATTATAACTGGCGATAATAATGAAATAATGCGAACAGGCACTAACGGTTTAGTAATCCTTACAGTAACAGATGGTCTTGGTTGCGTTAAAGACTTTTCAATTCAGGTTAATACACCCGTGTTAGATGGTTCAAGTTTTACTACCAATTCATTCGGACTTAGCGTTTATGACCTTTATTCTATATACGATCCTATTCAATTTACAAATACAGCCATAGGAGACTTCATCAACATCGCTTGGGATTTTGGAGATGGCAATTTTTCAAATGAAATAAACCCAGAACATACTTACACAAAAGTTGGAACTTATACCATAAAACAAACGGTAACTTATCCTTTTGGGTGTGTATATTCCAGTGAAACAACATTAGTAATTGAAAAAGGATATAGTCTTGTAATGCCAAACGCCTTCACGCCTAACAACGATAAATTAAATGATTATTTTGCGCCTGTTTTTATTGGTTTTACTGAAATGACTCTAAATATTTACGACACTTGGGGAAGTGTAATTTACTCTGAGACAGACGAAAACCTTAGAGGTTGGGATGGAAAAATAAATAATTCTGAAGCTGAGAATGGCAATTACTACTATAAACTTATTGCAAAAACCTTTTACAATAAAGAAGTTACTGCAGAAGGCGCTTTAGTTTTAATTAAATAAGCAATAAATTAATGAAAATTAAAATACTTACCCTTATAATTGTTAGCTGTTTTTGCTTAAAAGTGAATGCCCAGGATCCTGTTTTTTCTCAATATTTTTTAGTTCCTGAAACTATGAATCCTGGTTTTTCTGGTTTTGAAGACGCTACTTATTTAGGGTTAATTCACAGAACACAATGGCCAAGTTTAAACTTAAGAGTAGATACTGAATATGCGTTTTTTAATTCTTGGATTGAAAATGTTGGAGGTATTGGGTTTAGTATTCTTAATCAGCGTGAAAATAACACCAATTATAATCATTTACAGGCTAACGCTAATTTTGCTTATCATATAAGTTTAGCAAACGATTGGTTTTTTAGACCTGCCATTGAAGTAGGATTTGGCACAAAATCATTTAATTTTAGAAATTTAGTATTAGCAGACCAGATTAATATAAATTCTGAAACTATAAACCCAACTTCATCAGACCCCTTTGCAATAAATGCTAATAGAAATATCACGTTTATAGATTTTAGTACAGGTTTTGTTTTTGATAAAAAAAACACCCGAAATGATACCGACTTATGGCTTGGTGCTTCCATTAAACATTTAAATAAACCTAATATTTCTTTTTTTGAAGATGGCAATGTCCCTTTAGATATTTTTTATTCACTTCATGCTAATTATAAATTTCCATATTTTGATTATAACGATATGTTAGTTTATGTAAATTATATGCAGCAAGGAGAATATAATAGATTAGATATTGGGACCACCATGCAACTTGAAAAACTTATGCTAGGGGTAATGGCTGTAACTAATCCTGCAAAAAATAGCTTAAATAGTCATTTATTAACTTCTATTAATGCCTTCGTAGGTTTAGAATTCGAACAGTTACGTTTTGGGTTTTCTTACGATATAAATACGTCTAAAATTGGTAGAACCGATGGGGTTTACGAACTTTCAATCACCTATTTAGCAGGTTGTTTAATTTGTAGAGACCCTGCAAGGCTAGAGCGTAGAAAATAATTTATTTTTTTTCTAAAGTTTTAAGCATCGTTTTTGCAAACTTAGAGAATTGCCAGCTATGATGCTTAATAGCTTGTTCCAAATTTTCTTTACAAACATCGTTACAAGCTTGTATTTCATTTAGATATTGAAAGGCGTTTTGCCTAATCTCAAATCCGTATTTAGAACTTGTGTAATCTGTTAATTCATTAAAATATTTAGTTTTATTTTCTATCTCAAAATCTTCAGTGATTAAAGCCAATGTTAACCAAAGCATTCTAACATTTTTATCACTAAATCCTTGAATACCTTTTGTTTGATTTAAATATTTATGTCGCTCTTGCGGAAAGTTTTTCCATAGATTAAATAAAGCGGTTTCGATGGTTATATATGATTTATCGTTTAATAGTGTTTCGTAATCTTCTTTTAATTCTGGTGGGATTTCGGATAAATATTGCGCTAAGGCTTGACGGAACTTAATTTCTTTTGACTCAAATACACCTAACAATAAATCATTATAAGTTGGGTAATCTGGTTTTTTCAAAACCTCTTGCAAAATAGCATTCTTAACTGGGTAGAACGCCTTAGGGTAATCTAGAACTAAACTAGAAGTAACATATTCATCGTTTTCATCTTTTCTATAACTTAGATATGGTGTATCTTCTAAAGTGAGTAAAAAAGCAGTCGTTTCATTGTTTTCTAGAGATTGTTTCATTTCTATTAATGGCAACTCTTGTTCATTTAACCAAATATTTACAAATTCACTCAAATCTGCCCCACTAGCTTTCTCTACTTCATTTATAAAATCATCTGTCTCTACGTTTTTAAATTGATGCTTTTCCAAATAGTTTTTAACCGCTTCTTTAAAAACCTTATCACCTACTTTTTCTCTCAACAAATGTAAAACCCAAGCGCCTTTTTTATAAAACGTCGTACTACTCGATTTTGGACTTAAAAGCGATGTACTTTGTTCTGCTTCATCTTGCGCTATAAGCTCCTGTGCATATTCATAAAGCCGCCAATAGTAATAATCATCTCCAAAAACATCGCGTTCTGCCAATAAAGCATAATAGGTAGCAAAACCTTCTTGTAACCAATGATGTGTTCCTGAAGTTTCTGTTACTAAATTACCAAACCACTGGTGTGCTAATTCGTGCGCATTTACATTTACATAGTTTTTATCTACAAACGCTATAGAATCAATTACAAAACTATCTGCGAAAATGGTAGCACTAGTGTTTTCCATGCCAGCATATAAAAAATCCTTAACAGGTACTTGTTTGTAATTTTGCCATGGATATGGAACGCCAATTTCTTCTTCTAAAAAATCAAACATTTGTTTGGTGTAACGATACGTTGGCTCGAATTTCAATGAATCTTCTGGGTAATAATACATTTCTAATGGAATACCACTTTTGGAATACTCTACTTTTTTGTCATATTTACCAACTACAACTGCAGCTAGATAACTTGACATGGGGTTTTTCATATCAAATTCCCATAAATTATAACTGAGTGCTTCATTCTTAGAAACAATTTTTCCATTAGAAATAACTTGATAGTTTTTTGGCGCAACAAAGGTTAAATCAAACTCAATTTTATCATTCATATCATCAATAGATGGCAACCAATTACTCGTGTACTTTCCTTGACCTTGCGTCCAAATTTGTTTATTACCTTTAGCATTATCCCAATCAATAAAATACATCGCTTTTTTTGGTGATGCGAAAAATAGAAAACTTAATACATTATTTTGTGAAACTTCAAAATCATTATATAATATAAGTTTACTTCCATCATTTTTATATTCAACTGGATTCCCATTTAAAGCAACATTCATAAAATTCATAGCTATTGCATCTAAATAAATAGAGTCTGTTTTCTTTAAAATATCAAACTTTACGTCATATGAATTAAAAATAGTACTATCAACTTTCATTTGATTAAAAAACAATACAGATTCAACACGTTTAAAATCAACATAATCTGTTTGCTGCGAGGATACAATACAAGTAATTAATAAAAAGAAAAGTGGCACTAAATACTTCATATTTAAATAATAACAAGGATTAGACCAAAATAGCACTTTTAATCTTAATTGGAATAACGTAAATTCGCTTTTATGTCTGTTAACCTTCAAACTCCAATAGATTATTTAAAAGGCGTTGGCCCTAATCGAGCTGATTTGCTTCGAAAGGAGTTGGGTATTCACACCTATCAAGATTTAATCAATTTATTTCCAAATAGATACATTGACAGAACACAGTATTACAAAATCAATCAATTACAACGTAATAACGCCGACGTACAAGTTATAGGCAGAATAACTAGTTTTAAAGAAATTGCTCAAAAACGAGGGAAACGCTTAGTTGGCACCTTTCAAGATGATAGTGGCACCATGGAATTCGTCTGGTTTCGTGGACAAAAATGGATTCGTGAAAATTTAAAACTCAACAAAACCTATGTCGCTTTTGGAAAAGCAAATTGGTTTAGTGGCAAATTTAACATGCCGCATCCTGAATTAGAATCCGAAGAAGATCATGAAAAAAATCTTCGATCTGCAATGCAACCCGTTTATCCTTCAACAGAAAAATTATCAAATAGAGGTATTTCTAATCGCGTTATTAGTAAAATTATGCAACAATTATTTTTAGAAACTGGCGGAAAATTTACCGAAACACTTTCTGATAATTTGCTATCTGAATTAAAATTAATCGATAAAAAAAGCGCGCTTTTTAATGTTCATTTCCCTAAGAGTTTAGAGTTGCTTTCTAAGGCACAATTTCGACTAAAATTTGAAGAATTATTTTATATACAGTTGCAATTAATTATTAAAAATTTAATCCATAAATCTAAAATAAAAGGATTTCCTTTTGAACATGTTGGAAACTATTTCAATACGTTTTTTAAAGATGAATTACCCTTCGAATTAACAGGAGCGCAGAAACGTGTTTTAAAAGAAATACGTGCCGATTTAGGAAGCAATGCGCAAATGAATCGACTTTTACAAGGCGATGTAGGTTCTGGAAAGACTATAGTAGCCTTCATGTCAATATTAATAGCTCTTGACAATGGTTTTCAAGCCTGTTTTATGGCACCGACTGAAATTTTGTCAGTCCAACACTATAATGGTTTACGAGAACTATGTAATAAATTGAATATCAGTGTTTCATTATTAACTGGTTCAACTAAAACTTCAAAACGAAAAGAAATTCATGAATCGTTAGAAAATGGCAAATTACAAATACTTATTGGTACACATGCCCTACTTGAAGACAAGGTGAAGTTTAAAAATTTAGGCCTCGCAATCATTGATGAACAGCACCGTTTTGGAGTTGCACAAAGAAGTAAATTATGGAAAAAAGGCCCTCCTCAATCCTCCCATAGGGAGGAAGCAAAAGCTATACTTAAAAAGTATATGACTGCACGTCCATCAGCATATAAATTACTAAAAGAACTTCAAGCAGAAAACAAAAAACATAGCACACAAGCTGAGTCTATTTTATGGGAATGTATAAGAAATAAAAAACTAGATTACAAATTTAGAAGACAACATATTATTGATGAATTTATTGTTGACTTTGTTAACCTAGAAAAGAATTTAATAATTGAAGTTGACGGTGGCTATCATAATACTGTAGAACAAAAAGAAGCTGATGATCTAAGGACACAAATCCTAAATGAAATTGGATTCAAAGTTATTCGTTTTACAAACGAGCAAGTACTAGGGGATATTGATAATGTTCTACAATATATAGAGAAACACTTAAAAAGCCTCCCTTCTAAGGAGGTTGGTGGAGCCTCTATTCCACCTCATATTCTCGTCATGACCGCAACACCAATTCCACGAACTTTAGCTATGTCGGTTTATGGTGATTTAGACATCTCTGTAATTGATGAATTACCGCCTGGTAGAAAGTCTATAAAAACGGTTCATAGGTATGATAAAAATCGTCTAAAAGTTTTCCGTTTTATGCGTGATGAAATTAAAAAAGGACGACAAATTTATATTGTATATCCATTAATTCAAGAAAGCGAAAAAATGGATTATAAAGATTTGATGGATGGTTATGAAAGTATCTCTAGAGACTTTCCGATGCCCGAATATCAAATATCGATAGTTCACGGAAAAATGAAACCTGCAGACAAAGATTTTGAAATGCAACGCTTTATTAAAGGCGAAACTCAAATTATGGTAGCTACAACTGTTATTGAAGTTGGGGTGAATGTGCCTAACGCTTCTGTTATGATTATTGAAAGCGCCGAACGTTTTGGTTTGTCGCAATTGCACCAATTACGGGGTCGTGTTGGTCGTGGTGCAGAACAAAGCTATTGTATTTTGATGACTAGCCATAAATTAAGCGCCGACAGTAAAACTAGGCTACAAACTATGGTAAGCACAAACGATGGCTTTGAAATTGCAGAGGTAGATTTACGCCTACGAGGACCAGGAGACATCATGGGAACACAACAAAGTGGCGTTTTAAACTTAAAAATAGCTGATATTATTAAGGATAACGATATTCTTCATCTCGCCAGATATCATGCTAAAAACATATTAAAAATAGATTCTACACTTTCTCTGCCCGAAAATAAAGTGATTTTAAGTACTTATAAATCATTAACCAAGTATAAGAATATTTGGAATTATATTTCTTGAATACTCAATTTAATTACATTTACACAAAAGATAAATATGCTTCATTTAAAACTTGAAACCGACCCAAGATGGGTAAATATTGTAGAATCTAATATTGAAGAAATATTAACAGATCATGCTTGGTGTGAGCAAAAAGCAGCTACAAATGCCATAACAATTATCACACTTAATTCTGAACTTGAAGATTTAGTTACCGATTTATTAGAACTGGCTAAAGAAGAATTAGAACATTTCCAAATGGTGCACAACATCATCAAAAAACGGGGTTATAAACTTGGTAGAGAGCGCAAAGATAGTTACGTAAATGAACTTTACAAGTTTATGAATAAAGGTGGAAACAGGCTACAATGCATGGTGGATAGGCTATTATTTTCAGCTATGATTGAAGCCAGAAGTTGTGAGCGTTTCAAATTGCTATCAAAAGAAATAAATGATCCAGAACTTTCTAAATTTTATCACGATTTAATGATAAGCGAAGCTGGACATTATACAACCTTTATTGGGTTTGCTCGTAAATACGGAAAAGATGTAGATGTAGATAGACGCTGGAAAGAATTAGTTGCATTTGAAGGCGAACTTATTAAAAGCTATGGTAAGCACGAAACAATTCATGGATAAAAAAACTCAACCAAGATCTTAATTGAGTTTTTAAACTGATTGCAGTTTGATTGATTCAATTTAAAGAATTCCCCGACGGTTCTACCTCGGGGTTTCCGAATTCACCTCCCCTTTGGGGAAGGTCCTAATTGCCTTTTTTGCAATTCCGGGTGGGGCAAAATATAATCCCGAAAGCTTTCGGGACGGTTTTTGGTCACAAGACCAAAATGATCCCGATAATTATCGGGACGGCGAAGTACTCCTATAGCTTGCCTAGGGGATAGTCGGTTTCAAAAATTTTTTATTTTAGAGGCAAACACAAATTAAAAAGGGCTCTGTTAAGGTTTTGCCAAAGAACATCTCAAAACTGTTAATTAACATTTCGCGAAAAAAGTTTGCTTTATATATCTCAAACTAATACCATTCTAATAAAATAGATTATTTAACTTTGCTTTCTTTTTAGCCCACAAAGTAAAGCATGATTCATATTCACGAAAAAACATTACAAGATTTAGAGTTTCAAACGGTTTTACAACAAGTAAGTGAACTTTGCGTAACACCTTTAGGATATGAAAAAGCATTACAAATTTCGCCTTTCAAAACAAAGGAAGAATTACTTGTAGCCTTAAATCTAGTTAATGAATATCTATCTTCATTTTACAACGATAATAGGTTACCTAATCATGGTTTTGATACCATAACCAAAGAATTACAACTATTAAGAATTGAAAATACCTATTTAGAAGTACATGGTTTAAAAAAAATTGTGTCTATCTCATTAACCTGCAATGACATTGTAAACTATCTTAAGAAGTTTACGGAATATTACCCAAATCTAAATGAATTCGCTTCTCACATAGCCGTTACAAAAGTTATTATTGAAAAAGTTGATAATATTGTAGATCGTTTTGGGGATATCAAAGATAATGCTTCTGCTCTACTACTTGATTTACGACAATCCATAAATAAAATAAAAGGTAAAATTAACGCTAGTTTTTCATCTGCTTTAAACACCTATCACAATCTTGAGTATTTAGATGATATTCGAGAATCTGTTGTAGAAAATAAGCGTGTTTTAGCAGTAAAAGCCATGTATAGACGCAAAGTTAAAGGTGCGATAATGGGCGGAAGTAAAACAGGAAGTATTGTATACATTGAACCTGAAACAACGCTTCAATACTCAAGAGAACTTAATAATTTAGAATATGAAGCGCACGAAGAAGTGATTCGCATTTTAAAAGAAGTCACTAATTTTATGCGTCCTTTTTTACCGTTGTTGGAAGATTACCAATCGTTTTTAATAGACATCGATGTTATTTCAGCGAAAGCGAAATACGCAAAATCAATGAATGCTATTCTTCCAGAATTTACAGAAGATAAAAGCATGTTTCTGAGAGACGCTTACCATCCACTTTTATATTTAAATAACTTAGAGAAGCAAGAAAAAACATTTCCACAAAGCATAGAATTAAAGTTAGATAGTAGAATTATAGTTATTTCTGGCCCCAATGCAGGCGGAAAAAGCATCACTTTAAAAACAGTTGGCTTATTACAAGTCATGATACAAAGTGGTCTGTTAATTCCCGTGCACGAGCGCAGTAGTGTTTGTTTGTTTGATAGGATTTTAAGTGATATTGGCGATAATCAATCGATAGAAAATCATTTAAGCACCTATAGCTATCGCTTAAAACAAATGAATTATTTCTTGAAGAAATGCAACAAAAACACACTCTTTTTAATTGATGAATTTGGAACAGGAAGTGACCCTGAACTTGGTGGCGCTCTGGCTGAAACTTTTTTAGAAGAATTCTATCATCGGGAAGCTTTTGGTATTATTACAACGCATTATTCTAATTTAAAAATACTTGCCAACGAGTTACCAAACATGCTTAACGCAAATATGTTGTTTGATGAGAAAACTTTAGAACCACTTTTTAAACTCGTTATTGGTCAAGCTGGAAGTAGCTTCACTTTTGAAGTAGCTCAAAAAAACGGGATTCCGTACAGTTTAATAAACCGGGCTAAAAAGAAGATTGAACGTAGTAAAGTGCGCTTTGATGCGACGATTGCCAAACTTCAAAAAGAGCGTTCTAAACTTGAAAAAACGGGACAATCTTTAAAAGAAAACGAAAAAAAGAAACTTGAGGAAGCTGATAAGCTTGAAGAGATCAATATAAAAATTCAAAAGAAACTAGAAAGCTATCAAGAATTATATGATAGTAATCAACGTTTAATTTACCTCGGACAAAAAGTAAACGATATTGCTGAGAAATACTTCAATAATAAACAGAAACGCGAATTGATGGCTGAACTTTTTAAAGTCGTCCAAATAGAAAATTCTAAGCGAAAAAAAGTATCAGCTAAACAGCAAAAAGCCATAAAAGCTAAAGAAAATCAAGTAAAACAAGAAGCTGAAAAGAAAGTTGACGTTATTAGAAAAAAGAAAAAAGCAGCAAAACAACAAGCTATTGAGCAACCCAAACCAAAACCAACTTTAAAAGTTGGTGATCGTGTTAGAATGCACGATGGAAGAGCTGTTGGAAGTATTGATACCATTGAAAAAAACAAAGCTATTGTTAATTATGGGATTTTTACAACAAATGTAAATATTGATTTATTGGAGCTTGTTGAAGCTGTGAAAAAATAACAGCCAACACCAAGTTGCTGAATCACAACTTTAGGTGCATACTGTATAAAAACTATCTCTGAACTTAAAAAGAAGCTGAATTTAGATAAAGAGACAGACTTGGGCACTTTCTTAAATACATTGTAAAATAGTATCTTTGTCATGTGAATTTAGATATCCCTAAACATAAAAAACTAATACTGTTTGATGGTGTTTGTAACCTTTGCAACAGCTCTGTTTTGTATGTAATAAAACGAGATAAAAAGAACATATTTCTATTCGCGCCTTTACAAAGTGAAGCTGGAAAACAAATCATCCAAAAATTTAATATTAACACCGAAGTTGTTGATTCCATAATATTATATAATCCGGAAAAAGAAGTTATTAATTACAAAAGTACAGCTGCTTTAAAAGTAGCTTCGCAATTGAGATTTCCAACAAATCTATTAGCTATTTTTATTATTATTCCTAACATTATTCGCAATTGGGTTTATGATTTCATCTCGAAAAACCGCTACAAATGGTATGGAAAAAAAGAGGTTTGTATGATTCCTACACCAGAATTGAAAAGTAAGTTTTTGTAGTAAGCGTATTTAGAAGCTTGACTTTATCAGAAAAAAATTATAACTTCTTTTAACGTTGAATATAAATCATTAAAACGGATTCATATTCCAAAAAACATTGGCAGCTATTGTAAGATTAACCAAGCGAAATAAAAATTGAAATAAAATCTAAGTATTAAATAAATCTTGATAACGAAAACCAATCAATTGAATGAAGATTTATAAAGACGCGAACATTATGAAAACTATTTTGACCACATTATTCCTTATTATTATTGCATTTAATTTTCTTTCTTGCAACTCTTCGCAAAAGGACGAATTTATCTACTTAACAGAAATTCGAAAAGATTTCATTAAGCACAAAACGGATGTTGAAAATATTCATAAAATAAATAGTGGAATTGTTAAGCGAATTGATTCTTTATTGAATGGACAAAGAAAGGATACTTTAAATTCAGATTTAGTCAAAGGAATAATGTATACAGTACCTTATGACTTGACCATATTAGCATACAGAGACATTTTAAATGGTTATTATATTAATGATGCGAATTTGAAACTAAAAATTGCTACTCATATTGCGAAGTTTGAAGGTATGGCACAATCAAAAAGAGGATGGGATCAACAATGGGACGATACAGCCAGACCATATCTCTACAACAATGGATTATTAACATCTAATAAAAAAAATAACCTTATTTCAGATCCGGTGTTTCTCTCAGTGCTTTTTGACCGTAGAATGTTCGCTCATGATGTGGAATATATAACTCCGTCAATAATAAAATCTTCGGATTCTGTAATTTTGACCATTGATGAGCTACTAAAAAGATAAATAATTCTATTAACTGATTTGCCAACAGCTACCAACAAAGTACGTATAAAATTAATTACTAGTACAAGCCTACTTGCGAAAATTCTTGCGGATTTTCTATTCGGTTTTTATTTGCTAAATTAGGTGCTTAAACACGCCACTAATTACACAAGAAACACGATGTGGGCAGAATTGAAAAAACTTTATGCAAAAAATAAAACAATACATTTCCTTACTGATAATTCTAATTCTTGGAAATTATGGATGCCAATCGCAAACTGATTTTCAGTCAGAATTTTTAAAAGATGGTTATATGGTGTTTGAGGAAATATATGGAGATTTAAACAACGACGGATTGGAAGATTGCGTTTTAATCATAAAAGCAACCGACAGTAAAAATGTTGTAGTAAACAGGTTTGATGACAAAGTTGACCGAAATCGAAGAGGAATAATCATACTCTTCAAAAAAGATAAAAAGTATAATTCAGTAATAAAGAACTATGACTGTTTCTACTCTGAAAATGAAGATGGCGGAGCTTATTTTCCACCAGAATTATCTGTTTACATTAAAAATGGCAAACTTTATTTACATTACTCTCACGGAAGATATGGATACTGGAAATACACGTTCCGATTTAAAAATTCTGACTTTGAACTAATTGGATATGACGCCAGCGATAATTTTGGACCAATTGTTAATAAGGAAACCAGTATAAACTTTTTGATAAAAAAGAAATTGACCAAAGAAAATACTAACGAAAACGCAGATGGTGGAGATGAGATTTTTAAAGAAACTTGGAAGAAAATAGAAATCGAAGAACTCTTTAAATTATCTAATATTAAAGATTTTTACGAGTTAGATATGTCAAAATATTGAGCGAAACAGCTGCCCACAACAACGTTAAACGAACCTCTCCAAAACCTACCTTAAATTTTTAAGAATAAATCTACGGTTTTGTTGGCATTACTAGTCAACCAAACTCCCCCATTCCGTCCAAGAACCATCATAAACCGAAATATTTTTATAGCCTGAAATATCTGCTCCAAGCGCTAAAACACAAGCAGTAAGTCCGGAGCCACAAGAAAAAATAATAGCATCATTTTTGTTGGCAACCATGTAAAAGGCTTTTGCTAAATCTTTTTTCGATTTTAAAACGCCATTTTCTATTAAACCTGTGAAAGGTAAATTTACTGAGTTTGGAATGGTGCCCATACGCAATCCAACTCGTGGTTCGGCTTCGGTAGAATTAAATCGGCCAGCTGAACGCGCGTCTATAATTGTATGTGTTTTATTTTTTGAAGCATTTTTAACATCATTGAAAAACTTCATAAACTCCGGTTGAAGATTTGCTGAAAAATTTCCTTTTTCACCTTTATAAATCAACATGGGTTCTGTTTCATATCTTGCTTTTAACCATTCTGGAAAGCCACCATCTAAAACAGCAATATTGTCATATCCAAAAGCTTTAAAAAGCCACCAAACTCGTGCACTAGAATAAATGCCTTTATCATCATAAACAATAATAGTGCTGTCATTATTAATACCCAAATTTCTAGCTTCTATTTCGAATTGATTCTGAGAAGGAAATGCACTTGGAAAAGGATCAGATGTATTGCTGAATTTGTTTTTTATATCAAAAAACCTGGTATTTGGTATTTGCTTTAATGATGCATCAAATACTTTATTAATTGTTCCATCTAAAATAACAAGATTATTAGCATTCAAATTATCATGAAGCCAATTAACTGAAACTACTGAGGATTTTAAAGTAACATTAGAACTCATTTTTTAATTATTATAAAATTCTTCATTTAAGCTCAGGATAAGCGATGCATACAAATTTATAAAAATTTGATTCTCTACTTATTTCACTTCATCATAATGATCATCCCATTCTTTTGGTTTTGGATCATGCAATTTACCTAACGATTTTGCAACTATCATAGACACCGTGGCATCTCCTGTAACATTTACAACTGTTCTACACATATCTAAAGGTCTATCTACAGCAAAAATAAGGGCTAGTCCAATTGGTAATAATTCTGCTGGAAACCCAATAGATTCTAACACAATAACCAGCATTACCATACCTGCACTTGGTACCGCGGCACTTCCAATTGATGCTAATAAAGCCGTTGCAACAATAACCAATTGATTTGTAAATGTTAAGCCTTCTGGCCAAATGACTTGCATAATAAATACCGCTGCTATGCCTTGATATAAACTGGTGCCATCCATATTTACTGTGGCGCCAACGGGCAACACAAAACCAGACACTTCTTTATCTACACCCAAATGCTCTTCAACACGCTCCATAGTTACTGGTAAAGTTGCTGCGCTACTACTGGTTGAAAAGGCTAATAATTGAGCAGGACTAATCTCTTTTAAAAACCACATAGGCGATTTTTTAACAAAAATGCCAATTAAAGTAAGATAGAATCCAATCATTAAAATCAAGCCGCCAACAACACTAAGGGAGTACCAAAGTAGTTTAATGAGAATTTCTGCATCATCAAAGGCAATGATTACATTGGCCAATAATGCAAAAACGGCATAAGGCGCAAATAGCATGATTAAATCTACCATTTTCATAACCACTTCATTAAGCGAGTCAAAGAAATCGATTAGTGGTTTCGCTTTCTTTTCACCAATTAGCAGCAGGCAAATACCAACAAACAATGCGAAGAAAATAACCTGAAGCATTGAAGCCTCTACAAAAGACTCAAAAATATTACTCGGAAAAATGTCTACCAATGGCTGCAAGGGCCCCGATTCTTTTTGAGCTGAAGCTTTTATTAGCTTATCTGTTACACCTGCATCATTTTCATACTTTAATTTTATTTTTTCAATAGTGTCTTGAGGCATACCATTTCCTGGTTTAACCACATTTACAATAGTTAAACCAATAATTATAGCAACCAAAGTTGTGGCTACATAAATGCCAATAGTTCTTAAACCCATGGATTTTATTTTAGAAATATCTTTTAAATCGGATATTCCTTTTATTAAAGATGCCAAAATTAATGGCACAGCAATGAGCTTTAGAAGATTAATGAATATAGTGCCAAAAGGCGCAATCCAATCGGTTACAAAGCCTTTTCCGCCATCAACAGTGTTCATAATAAAACCAAAAATGATTCCGAGAACCATTCCAATAATAATCTTCCAGTGTAATGCTAGTTTTTTCATGTGCTAATATTTCTTTCTAAGTTGCGAACAAGATAAGTATTTTAAATCCTTTATTAAACTTTGGTTTCAGTACTTTTTATAATATTATAATCACTTTCAAAGAGATTCAAAATATCGTTAGATACAATCATCTCTTTTTTAGCTACACCGCTATTTGCAAATATTTTACGCATATTTTGAATTTTATTTTTTTTCCAAAATCCGACTTTTGTAATACCAATGGCGTATACTTCATCATTTCGAGTAAAAACTTGACGATGGTAAACCCAATTATCTTCCCAACCCTCAATAACTAATGTAATTTCAAACTTCATCCAACGTTTTAATGGTTTTTTATAAATAATTTTTTGAGATCCCAACACCGGAAACATCCCTTTTTTAATAGTATTTTTATATAAATCTGATCTGAACAAGATTTCAAAACGAATTAAATCCATGTAATAAAAATACTTGGAATTAGCCATAAACCTAAAAGCCTCACAATCTAAAATACTAACTCTGCGTGTCCTTGTTAAGTTTTCTTCTAAATTAACATTCTTCCAGAAAAGTCGAGAACCAATAAAAATATAGGTAATGTGTAACCAATAATAAATCATGCTTTGAACTACTAGTTAAAGTTAATAACGGAATATGTGTTTTATAAAGATAGTGTTTTGGGACATTTTAGCGACTTATTTTTTTATAAACCATCCCTATAAAATTTTTTGCCTTTGAGACAATTACAAAACATAACTATTAGTTTAGCCCCGATTGATGCGGCATCCTTTTTAAAAATTAAAGAGTTACAATTTTGTTTGGAACTAAACTTCGACAGATTACCACGTCGCTCGCTCCTCGCAATAACGATATTTTAAAAAGATATAGCTGAAAGCGGGACATAGACTTCTAACTATAAATTTTATTAATCAAATAAAAATCAGCAATAACCAAGGCTGCCATAGCTTCAACAATAGGCACTGCTCTAGGCACTACACAAGGGTCGTGTCTGCCTTTTCCATGCATTTGCACCACCTTGCCTTCTTTATCGATGGTTTCGTACTCTTGAATAAGCGTCGCAACTGGTTTAAAAGCCACATTAAAATAAATATCCATACCGTTACTTATACCACCTTGAATACCTCCAGAAAAATTGGTTTTTGTACTACCATCGGTATTAAACGAATCGTTATGATCGCTTCCATACATCGTACTTCCGTGGAAACCGCTACCATATTCAAAACCTTTCACTGCATTAATTGAAAGCATCGCTTTACCCAACTCTGCATGTAATTTATCAAATACGGGTTCACCTAAACCAACAGGTACATTTTGTATTACACAACTTACAATACCACCAACGGTATCACCTTTTCCACGTACTTCTTTAATATAAGTTTCCATTTTTAAAGCCATAGCTTCGTCTGGACAACGTACTATATTTGTTTCTGCTTTTGGAAGATCTAATTGGTTATAAGGTGTTTCTAATTTCATCGTTCCAACACCAGAAACATAAGCCGTAATTTCAACATCTTCAAGCATTTGTTTTGCTACTGCACCAGCAACCACACGACAGGCGGTTTCACGTGCAGAACTACGTCCACCACCTCGATAGTCTCTTATACCATACTTCTTATCGTAGGTATAATCGGCATGACTTGGCCTGTAACTGTCTTTTATGTGTGAATAATCGTGCGATTTTTGGTTGGTATTTTCAATAACAAAACCAATAGAAGTTCCTGTTGTTACGCCTTCAAAAATTCCTGAATAAAACTTAACGGTATCAGGCTCTTTACGTTGTGTAACGATTGCCGATTGCCCTGGTTTTCGTCTATCGAGTTCATTTTGAATGGCTTCTAAATCTAGCTCAATTCCTGGAGGGCAACCATCAATAACACCGCCTAGTGCAGGTCCGTGAGATTCTCCGTAAGTCGTTAAATTAAATAATTTTCCGAAGGAATTGCCAGCCATAATTACAATTTTTGGCTAAGTTAAATCTATTCTAAGACATATGGAAATTGAAATTGCATTTAGCTTAGGAAATTCAACTTTAATAATTCATAACAATAGCTTAACAATAAGCCAATAAACACATAATTATTGCATATTGTTTAGATAATAATAAAAAAGGTTATTTGTATAGAAATAATTTTGCCCAAATTGAAAATAAAAGAAAAATAGAAATTGCCGTAATATCTGATGTGCACTTAGGTACATAAGGTTCGCATGCCAAGCATTTTTTAACTTACTTAAACAGTATTAAACCTAAAAAACTAATTTTGAATGGTGTTATTGTCAATATATGGCAGTTTAGTAAACGATACTTTCCTAAATCACATTTAAAAGTGATTAAGAAAATAATGGACATGGCTTCTGAGGGTGTCGAGATTATCTACATTACTGGAAACCATGATGACATGTTACGTAAACTTAGCGGTACTACAATAGGTGAAATTTCAATTGTTGACAAAAAGGTTTTAGATTTAGATGGTAAAAAAGCGTGGTTTTTTCATGGCGATGTGTTCGACGTGTCTATACAAAATGCCAAATGGTTGGCAAAACTTGGTGGTTATGGTTATGATCTATTGAGATTGCTTAACCGCATGGTAAATTGGTATTTAGAAAAACGGGGAAAGAACGCTACTCACTATCTAAAAAAGTGAAGAATGGCTTAAAAGGTGCTATTAAATATATTAATGATTTTGAAGGTGTTATTTCCGATTTAACCATTGAAAATGGTTATGATTATGTGGTTTGCGGGCATATCCATCAACCTAAAATGGAATATCGTGAGAATAAGCATGGAAAAACTATGCAACTTAATTCTGGTGATTGGATAAAAAATTTTACTGCTTTAGAATATCACTTTAAACGTTGGAAAATTTACAACTACAATAAGGATAAATTATCTCCTTTTTATGTTGATGACGATTTTGAACATATGGAAGTAAAAGACTTAATTGCTGCCATAACTATTGTTGAGCAACAGGGCGAAAAATAGTTGAGAACCCTTAACAGTAAATTAAGTATTTATAAACATAGCTTACTAAAAGAGAAGGTAATAATTCAAATAAATTATACACCGAAGTAAGATTATAATTATCTTTGAGAAACGGAACATAACGACGTTGTATAGGTTTTAAGTGCAAATTCAATGTTCAACCTTTAGTTAGATTAAAATCTAAGGTATTTTTAACCGCACTACTTGTTATAGCTGGTACCGTTATGTGTAAACGGAGAAGTTTAACCATATTACTTTTTCTTTCAACTATCTATGTGAAAACATGTCTCTTTTTGAAAATGAAACAAGATTATGACTAAGAAAACTTTTGGAATGTTTGCCGGTGTGTTTACACCAACAACCTTAACCATATTGGGTGTTATTTTGTATATCCGTCTGCCTTGGGTTGTTGGAAATGCTGGTGTATTAGGTGCTTTAACAATCGTTTTTTTATCTGTTGCCATTACATTAACAACCGCGCTTAGCTTGTCTTCAATCACAACAAATATTAGGATTGGTAGCGGTGGTGCATTTAGTTTGATTTCGCAATCTCTTGGCCTGGAAATTGGAGGCGCCATTGGGATTCCTTTCTATTTTGCGCAAGCCATTGCAGTGGCAATGTATATTTTTGGA
This sequence comes from Flavobacteriaceae bacterium, assembly GCA_049791475.1. Lineage (GTDB taxonomy): Bacteria > Bacteroidota > Bacteroidia > Flavobacteriales > Flavobacteriaceae > CAXBID01. The sequence goes on from JBAQZZ010000318.1 coordinate 26,500, forward strand.
TTTAGGGAAGGATTACAAACGATTTTACCTGGCATCGATCCGTTTATACTCGATATGGGAATTTTTGCTATCGTTATGGCAATCGCTTTTATTAGTACCAGTTTTGCATTTAAAATACAATATGTCATTTTAGGAATTATCGTTTTGTCTTTGATATCTATTTACGGGACCTTATTTGTTAACGACTTAGATTTAAATATCGAATGGCTGGGGAACTACCCTGGTTCTATCGAAAATAATTTTAGTGGTTCATCTTTTTGGGTCGTTTTTGCAGTCTTTTTTCCCGCAGTTACCGGTGTTATGGCAGGAGCAAACATGTCGGGCGATCTTACCAATCCGCGAAAGAGCATTCCCCTTGGCACCCTCTCGTCGGTTATTATTACCACAATAATTTATATAAGCTTAATTTTTGTTCTAGCGGTAATTGCTACGCCCGATGAATTAGTAAAAAATTATAACTTTTTTATTGAAAAATCGCTGTTTGGTCCCATTGTACTTGCAGGCCTTTTAGGGGCAACACTGTCATCGGCTCTTGGGTCGTTTGTTGGGGCGCCGAGAATATTATTGGCGTTGGGAGAAAAAAACATTTTACCGAAAAGTCAAAAATTGGCAAAAATATCAAAAAAAGGTGAACCCTTTAATGCCATGATAATTACTGCTGTTATTGTTCTAATTGGTATTTCATTACGAAATTTAAACACTATTGCTCCATTACTTACCATGTTCTTCATGATTACTTATGCCATGGTAAATGTGGTGGCGCTTGTTGAACAAACCTTGGGGCTACCAAGTTACAGGCCAACTTTAAAAATACCCATTATTATACCTGCTATCGGTGCTTTTGGCTCCATTGCCATTATGTTTATATTAAACGTTATTATAGCTTTGTTTTCGTTAATATTTATTGTGCTATTCTATCTATACCTTGTTAGAAGGAATATTAAATCGGCTGCTGGCGACTCTAGAAGTGGTCTATTTACTGCCATAGCGGAGTGGGCAACAAAAAAAACAAATAGCCTACGGCAAGAAAGAGAAGTAAGGTCATGGCGCCCCAATTTACTAATTCTGGTAATCCTCCCAAAAGAACTTAGAAGTTCCTTTAAACTTATTCATTCCATTATATATCCCAAAGGTTCCGTTAAAATACTGGCCCTTAGAAATGAGAATGAAAGAGACCAGAAAAATATGGAAAACTTTCTTAAAAACGCCGTTAGAAAGTTTAAGGAAAGTGAATTGTCTGTTTCCTATACCATCATAGATAATTCGGATTTTAATACTACTGTTGACGTTAGCATGCAATCGCTCAATGCTGCTTTTTTTAGGCCCAACATTATTTTTGCAAGTATCGATTCTGCAACTTCAAATTTGGCTTATTATGACCAACTGATATTAGATACTAAAAAGAATCATTTTGGAATGATTATTTACATCCCATTTTCTACCGCTAGCTTAGCTATTGAAAAAAGCATTAATTTGTGGATGACAAATATTCCCGTTGATTGGAAGAAAACATTTAGTGTAAAAAACAATAACTTGTCTACTCTAACATCATTGTTAATTTGCCGAAATTGGAAAGGAACTATAGATGTTCACATTCTTAATAATAATCCAAAATTAGTATTTACTGATGGCGATATTGAAGATTTGAATACCATGGTTAGGTTTCCAAAGAATACGTCAATTAAAGTAAAAGCAGGTAATTTACTTGAAAATGTTATTAAAGAAAAAAGTGCAGATGTAAATATTTTTACTATAGAGGAAGGTATGAAAATTAACGATATGGTCAACATTGTAAATCAATCTCGAATATCAGCGGTATTTTGCGCAGACTCTGAATTTGAAAATGTATTAGTTTAAAAAGCACTTAAAATAAACCGGATAATTGATGGACTGAGTTCGATTAATACCACTAATTCTAAAATTATTTAATCACTTAAAAATCAATTGTTTGTCATTTCGCAATAGGAGAAATCACATACTCAGAATCACGACTAACCAGTCTGGTGAGATGTCTCAATCGTGCCTCATCTCGACATGACAAGCCGCATTCAAATCAAAGTTTAACTAAATGAAATTCAAATAATTATTAATGATAGGTTATAAAGCACAAAAACAGAGGCGTAATAGCCAAATAATAGAACTAAAAACTAAACCAATGCCTCTCTCAAAATAGTAATAGGATGTTTTGCTTCTCTGTTAGTTCCATCTTTTATTTGATGCCTACAACTGGTGCCGTTTGCTGAAATTATCGTATGAATTGGCGCTTTTCTAACTGCTGGAAATAAGGTTTGTTCTCCAATTTGCATACTCACCTCATAATGTTCCTTTTCGTAACCAAAACTACCTGCCATTCCGCAACATCCACTTGGAATGATAGTGATTTTATAATTTTTAGGTAAATTCAAAACCGCAAAACTAGATAATTGGTTACTCATAGCCTTTTGATGACAATGCCCGTGGAATTTAATGGTTTTTGATTCTAAAGTGAATTGCTCAGGCTTTATATTTCCTAATTCAATTTCCTGTTGAATAAATTCCTCTATTAAAAAGGTGTTTTTTGAAATCGCTTCTGCGGAAATTTTATCATCTGCTAATTTTAAATACTCATCTTTAAACGTTAAAATTGCAGAAGGTTCTATTCCAATTAATGGCGTGTCGCTTGAAACTTTATTTTTAAAAATTTCAACGTTTTTATTGGCTAATATTTTGGCTTGTTCTAATAATCCTTTTGATAAAAAGGCACGACCTGATTCTACATTATCAATCACTTCAACTTTATAGTTTAAAGCGCTTAAAAGCTGAATGGCATCAACACCAATGGATGTGTCTAAATGATTAGTGAATTCATCATTAAATAAATATATTTTTTTAATACAATTTTTATTATTCAATTGATTATTAATTAATTGAAACTCCTTACTTAAACTTTTATTTGAAATTAAAGGCAAATTTCTTTCTTTAGCAATTGCAAATGATTTTTTTAAAATTGAAGACGTAAATCCGTTAGAAAATATAAAATTAGTCATACTCGAAAATTTACTTCCATAGCCATTTAAAACATTATTATAAGCAAACAACTTAGTGCGTAAACTAACACCATTTGCTTTCTGATATTGGTATTGAAATTCTGCTTTTAAACTCGCCACATCAACACTGCTTGGACATTCGCTGGCGCAAGCTTTACAGCTTAAACATAAGTCGAAAACGTCTTTTAACTCAGTGTGATTAAACTTATTTTCTTTATTGGAATTCGTTAAAAACTCACGCAATGCGTTTGCGCGTGCTCTGGTTGTATCTTTTTCGTTTCTAGTGGCTCTATAACTTGGACACATGGTGCCGCCAAACTCTGGTAATTTTCTACAATCTCCAGAGCCATTACATTTTTCGGTTTCACGCAAAATACCTTGCGATTTCGAAAAATCCAATAACGTTTCAATTTGAGGCTCTACCCTATCGGTTTCATATCTTAGCGATTTATCCATGGGTAAAGCGTCAATAATTTTTCCTGGATTAAAAATATTATCTGCATCAAAAGCAGTTTTAATGCGCTTTAGTATTTGATAATTTTCTTCACCAATCATCATCGGAATAAACTCAGCTCGCACAATCCCATCGCCATGTTCGCCACTCATGGAACCACTATATTTCTTGACTAATTGCGCAACATCGGTGGTTATTTTTCTAAATAGTTTTACATCTTCTCCCTTTTTTAAATTTAAAATAGGTCGTAAATGTAATTCTCCAGCACCAGCATGTGCGTAATAAATCGCCTCTTGTTTGTGGCCTTTCATTAATTGAGTGAACTCAGAAATGTAATTCGCTAAATCTGGTAATGCCACCGCTGTATCTTCAATACAAGCAGCCGATTTTTTATCGCCAATTATATTTCCTAACAAGCCAAGTCCTGCGCTTCGCAAGTTATTGGCTTTCTCAATTTCGCTACCAATAAGTGTTGGAAATGCATAGCTCAATTCAGAATTTTTTATGGCTTTTAAAAGATTTTCAGCTAATACCTGAACTTCAGCTAAAGAATCTGCTTTTACTTCACACATTAAAATAGCTTTCGGATTGCCGACAATAAATTGCCTGTTTTCTTGCTGAGTTTTGTTGTGTTTTGTACAATCTAAGATGGTTTTATCCATCATTTCACAGGTGTACAAATTGTGCTTCATTACCAATTCTACGCTATTTAAACAGTTTTCAATACTATCAAAATGCGCAGCCACCATAATAGATTCCTGTGGTGGCAACTTATCTAATTTTAAAGTAATTTGAGTCGTAAATGCTAATGTGCCCTCGCTTCCTGAAAGCAATTTACACATATTAAAAGGCTCAGAATCATTTGAAAATACTTCCGTTTTTACTAATTCATCAATAGCATAACCTGTGTTTCTTCGGTGGATCTCTGGTTTTGGAAAATGATCTTTGATTTGGTTTTGAACAGATTCAGATTTTAACTCTTCAAAAACAGTTTTGTAAATATGGCCTTCTAAAGTATCGAGTTTTGATTTTTTTGTAAATTCTTCTGAAGCTATTTCTCCAAAAACCACTTCACTGCCATTGCTCAAAATAGTTTGTAATTCAACTACTTTATCACGTGTTACACCATACTGAATGGATGTTGTACCTGATGAATTATTCCCAACCATTCCTCCTATCATACAACGGTTTGAAGTAGATGTATTCGGCCCGAAAAACAAACCAAATGGTTTTAAATAATTATTTAAGGTGTCTCGAACAACTCCAGGCTGTACAGTAACCGTTTGCTTCTTTTCATCAAAACTTAAAATTTCAGTGAAGTATTTTGATACATCAACTACGATACCTTCCCCAACGCATTGTCCTGCTAGCGACGTTCCTGCAGTTCTCGGAATTAATGACGTTTTATGCTCCTTGGCAAATTTTATAAGTTGCTTAATATCGTCTATGTTTTTTGGGTAAGCAACTGCCAATGGCAATATTCTATAAACAGAAGCATCGGTGGCGTATAATGATTTCATTAAATCATCATAAAATAATTCACCTGATAGGTTTGATTTTAAGTCTTTTAAAGGCATAGAGTTAAAAAAACTATTGATTGGATAAATATAAATACATTTTTGGCGTTATTTTTGTAAAAGTAAATTCAATATTAACAATTGGTCTTTTTTATTGAAATGACCGTATATATCATTAATTGAACTAAAATTTTAAAATTTATGAAGAAATTATTTTTATTATCGTTTGCCTTAATTGGTTTTGCATTCGCATCTAGTGCACAAGAAATTGCAGATAATGCCATTGGATTACGTTTAGGAGATAGCGATGCTTTTGGTGCTGAAATTTCTTATCAACGCGGATTAGGCGACAACAATCGATTAGAGCTAGATTTAGGGTGGAGAGACGGAAGAAACTATGATGGCTTTAAACTAGCAGGCCTATACCAATGGGTTTGGAACATTGAAGACGGTTTTAATTGGTATGCTGGTGTCGGTGGTGGATTAGGTTCTTTTGGTTATAATGACAGAAATGGAAACGACTACAATGATACATTCGTTTTTGCTGCTGGTGATATAGGTATTGAATACAATTTTGATATACCATTACTAATTTCACTTGATTTCAGACCTGAAATTGGATTTGGTAATGATTACAATAATGATTTTAATAATAGCGGTCTAGGTTTTGATGTTGCTCTAGGTATCAGATACCAATTCTAAACTAAAACTATATAAAAAAACAAAAGCGCCTTTTTAGGCGTTTTTTTTTGAATAAAATTAAGAGAAGAAGAAATTAAAAACTTATTTCATTACTACATTACTATACTTAGCGTTTACAACAATAGTTTTACTTGTGTTAGAATTATTTGAAGTAAATGAGCTAGTATGCTCTTTTATTGTTTTTTCTGGATGACTAAATCGTGAACGTGTACCTTTATATTGTAGATTATAATCTGTTTTAGGTAAAACTATTACCGCATCACAATTCTGAATAAGTAGATTTAAATTGGTAAACGTATCATCAATTTTTGAAATTTTTAAATTTCCAATATTACCATCAATAATAGCATTACCCGTAAAATTATCAATATTCACATTTGATGAATTTGATGTTAAAATCATACTTTTAACGTTATTTAAATTGGCTTCTTTAACATAATTTAAATTCAATTCACCTAAATTCCAATACGTTACATGAATTGGCGAATAAGAAGCGTTAATGGAAGTAGAACCTCCATTAACACTATTTGCTGTAAATTTAGTATATGATAAATCTGCTTTTAAATTATCAATGTTTGATGCAAACTCCAACTCGCCATGGCGTACATTAACTTTTAATTTAGCCCCTTTTGGCATTTTAATTTTAATCGTTTTTTTAACTTTAGAATTTGGCGATTTATCAACCATTCTTTCTATTAATACTTTTCGTTCTTTTGCTAGTTTCTCACGTTCTTGGGCATGTTGTTCGCGTTGGCCAGCAAGTTTTTCATGCATTTTAGCACGCTCTTCATGTTGCTTTTCTATACGCTCTTTTTGTTCTTTTGTTCGCTCAACTTGTTCTTCTATTCTTTCAGCTTGTTGCTCCATTCGTTCTGCAAAACGCTCGCCCCAAATTTCCATTTTTTTAGCATATTCTTCATTATTGAATTTGCCTTCAAACTTTTTCGCCCATTCTTCCATATCCTTCCCATATTTCTCACCCCATTCTTTTCCAAATTTTTCGCCCCAAGCTTCCATTTTATCAGCGTAATCTTTCCCGAAAGTAGATTCGAATTTCTTTGTGTATTCTTCTAGATACTTATCACCGTCTTTTTTGTAAGCCTTGTAATCAAAATTAATATTATTAACGCCTTCTGGTAACTCTGGTAACTCTGGCATTTCAGGAAATTCTGGCATTTCGGGTAATTCTGGCATTTCAAAGTTAAAATCGAAATCCATATCTGGTAAATCGGCAAGTTCAAATTTTAATTCTTTTAGTACTGCTTTTACAGCATCGCTATCGCCATAATTATGACTGTAATTATAAGCCCAAACATGTGGTGCATTTGATTTTGTAGAAATAGACACTTTATCTGTTGAAGCATCAATATTTACAGTCCAAGATTTTAAGGCTTTTTCAAGTTCATCTTTGCTTAAATCATCGCCTTCAATATAAGCTTCAATTTCTACTGTTCCTTTATTCCAAGTATCAAAAATAATATTGGTATAACTGGTGTTTAAATCTATTGTAACATCTTTATTTACTTTAATAGATTGAGATACTTTGGTTAATTTATTTTGAGCAAACAGGCTGCCAGCAATAAAAAAAGTTAAAGCAAATGATTTGATTTTTATGATAGTCGTGTTCATTTTTTGATTTTTTTAGATTGATTTTTTTACTTCGTCATTATCTAAATCAGAAGTATTTAATTCTTTTAATTGTGCCCGTAAACGGTACAATAAACTTAAACGGAATTTTAAATTATCGATAAGTGCATTTACAGTTAACTCAGTTGGCCCAGATTCTGTTAACTCTAGTGATAGACGATTATACTCTTCATCCAAATCGCTTAGTTGTAACAAATAATCATCAAAAAGGTCTTTGGTTTCGGCTGTTGGTTTCATTTTAGATAACTCTAAATTGATACTTGCCAAATAATAGTCTTCAACCTTTTTTAAACCTGGAGAAACATCTCCTAAAGTTTTTGTTTCAATAGTATTGGTAGAAGCAACCGTTTGAGTTGCGCCTGCTTTTGGTTGAAAAAAATGATATGCACCAAAACTTAAACCTAAAAGTACTACCACACTTGCTGCTATACTAAACCAACCAAACTTTGATTTAGTTGGTGTTTTTGGCAAAGCCTCGTCTAGCTTTTTGAGAAAACGTTGTTGATGATTTTTTGGCATTTTTTCATGCACTATTTTATCATCTTTAAATAACTCTCTAATATCTTGTGCCATTTTTTTTAAGTGTTAACAGTTCTTGTAATTTTACTTTTCCTCTTGATAATTGAGTTCTAGATGCTACCTGAGAGATATTTAAAATATCAGAAATTTCTTGATGGTCATACCCTTCAATTAAATAAAGCATGACCACATAGTGGTACTTTTCTGGTAATTTGTTAATTGCCCTTTTCACATCATCAAGTGTAATTGTATCTTCTACCAACCATTTGTCGTCCATAGTTGTATCAATAACTTTAAGGTGCACCTCTTCTAAATCAACAAGTTGTTGCTTTTTAGCTTTTAAGAAATCAATACTTTTATTAACCACAATACGTTTTAACCAGGCACCAAAAGTAACTTCTGCTTTGTATTGGTGTAGTTTTGTAAAGGCCTTTATAAAAGCCTCTTGCACCACATCTTCAGCATCTGTAGCATCTTTCAAAAATCGTTTAGCAACAATATACATCCCGTCGCAGTACTGGTTGTATAACTGCACTTGTGCTTTTCGATTGTTCTGTTTACATTTTTCAATAATGTCAACTTGAAACATGCTATTAATACGTTTGGTTTTAAATACCTTGTTTAAATAAAAATTTAAATTGGTACTTGGTTAGTTCATTTTAAAGACGACACAAAAAACAAAGTGTGGCAAAAAAAATATTTTTTTTACTTGAAAATACCAAAGCTAAATAAAACTGCGTTTGCTTTTTAGTAATTATGACTTTTAAAGTATCTTTATAACCAAATTAATTTCTCTATATGAACACCTTTTTAAAACGCATTTTAGTACTCTTATCTATTTTAGCCTTAGGGCTTTTGTTATATTCTGTTTTTGTTGAAAATATTTTTGCCTCTCGATTGAGTCCTAAAGACAATGTGAAATTTGAATTAAATGATTTAAAGTTAAAAGTATTTTATAACCGCCCTTTTAAAAAGGATAGAGATGTGTTTGGTGCTTTAGTACCCTTTAATGAAGTTTGGCGAACAGGCGCCAATGAGGCCACTACTTTTGAAACCAATGAAACTTTAGATATTGGTGGTACTCCTTTACCACAAGGAAAGTATACCTTATGGACAGTACCAAAAGATACTATTTGGACCGTTATTTTTAACACAAAACAATATGATTGGGGAGTTGATCATGAAATGAAACCCATGTGGGATCCTAATTATGATGCTTTAAAAATTGATGTACCCGTGCAAAAGCTAAACGCTTATGTTGAGCAATTTACTATTGCTTTTGATAATTCTACAGACAATCTGTTTTTAACCATGGCTTGGGATGATGTGAAGGTTGCTGTACCGTTGAAGTAGAATAAACTAAATTGTGGCAAAACAAAAAAAATCAGCTTTATCAGAAAAAAAAGGAGTTTCACATTCTGAAATAACTAACAAGTCTTCAATTGAAAAAATAAAAAATAAAAGAAAAGAAAAGCTTGCTACAAAAACTTTAATCGATTCAATTTTAAATAAAGATATTACCGCTTTAAGTAGAGCCATCACATTAATTGAAAGTAAAAACCCAAAACATCTAGAACAGGCAAACAGTATAATAAAAGGCTGTTTACCTTATGCTAATAACTCTATTCGTATTGGTATTACTGGCGTTCCTGGTGTTGGCAAAAGCACATTTATTGAAGTTTTTGGAAAACATTTAACAGATCAGGGAAAACGCGTTGCGGTTTTAGCAATAGACCCAACAAGTTCGCTTACAAAAGGCAGTATTTTGGGTGACAAAACCCGAATGGAAGATTTGGTAAAGAATGAAAATGCTTTTATTCGTCCGTCTGCATCTGGAAATTCTTTAGGTGGCGTAGCTAGAAAAACACGTGAAACCATTATACTTTGTGAAGCTGCTGGTTTTGATGTTATACTCATTGAAACTGTTGGTGTTGGACAAAGCGAAACCACAGTTCACAGTATGGTCGATTTCTTTTTACTTTTGAAATTAGCTGGTGCAGGTGATGAATTACAAGGTATTAAACGTGGCATTATTGAAATGGCAGATGCTATTGCTATAAATAAAGCTGATGGTGAAAATTTAAAAAACGCAAAACTTGCCAAAGTAGAATTTAATAGAGCGCTTCACCTCTACCCTGAAAAATCATCAAATTGGCAACCTAAAGTAACGCTTTGTAGTGCTTTAAATAATGAAGGAATTGATGCTATTTGGACTCTTATTTTAGACTATATTGAAATGACCAACAAAAACAACTTCTTCAATAAAAAAAGAAGCGAACAAAATAAGTTTTGGCTAATTCAAACTATTGAGGATCAATTAAAGTCTGAATTTTTTAATAGACCAGAAATAAAAAAAGAGTTAGCAAATCAATTACAACTTATAGAAACTAATAAAACAACACCTTTTGTGGCTGCTGATTATTTATTAAACTTGAATAAAACGCTTTAATAAATACTTCGCCAATTTATAAAATATAAATCCTGAAATGGCTCCAAAAGTTAATCCGCAAACAATATCTAGCGGGTAATGTACCCCAACATAAATTCTACTGTAGGCCACAACCGCACTCCAAAACAATAAAATAAATATTAAATTCTTGTAATATGGCTTTAGCATTAAACCAGCAAAAACAGCTGCTGCCATAGAGTTTGATGAATGCCCAGAAAAGAAACCATATTTTCCACAACGCACTGCAATAAATCGGATTCGGTCAATTAAGTCAGTTACACCGCAAGGTCTTGGACGTTCAAAACCACGTTTAAAAACGTTAGTTATTTGGTCGGTAAACGTGATCATTAAAGCAACAACTACTACAAAAACAAGTAATGATTTAAGTCCATACTTCTTGTAAAGTAAAAATAATAATATCGCATATAACGGAATAAATGTTAGCTTATCAGTAATTATAAGCCAAAGAGTATCCCAAGTTTCTGAACCTAAATTATTAAGAAATATAAAAAGCTCAGTATCGTATTCTAAAAGTTGTTCAATCATTAGTCATCATATTTAGCAACTTCAGCGTCATAAAAGGCAGTTGCTAATTTAATGGCATTTTCTGTTTCAGTTTCTAATTCGTTTTGATCTTCATCATCAAAATCTTCAAACCATTCCACTTCATCATCTTCCAGATTAATAATAAATCTTGGAAATTCTGTATGAATTACAAAAATAGCGTTTGGAAGATCGGTATTATCGCCTAATATAAACTTTGGTAATGCCATTGTTAATTGTTAATGTTAGTTGATGTCAAAATTAACTTTTTAGTTAAATAATTAAATCGAATATACAATAAAATTGCAGCTGTTGTTAAACCTGCAAGTAAACCTAACCAAATTCCAAAACTTCCGTATGCATCTTCCTTTCCTAAAAACCAACTTATAGGAAACCCAATAAGCCAATATGAAATAAAAGTAATTATGGTTGGTATTTTTACGTCTTGTAAACCACGTAGTGCTCCTAAAACTAAAACTTGAATACTATCGCTTATTTGAAATATGGCTGCTGCGACTAATAATTTTGAAGCAATACGAACTACTTCTGTGTTGTCTATTAAATTTTCGGCATCATTAAAATCTACATATATTTTTGGTAAATAATCATGAAACATGAAAAATAGAATAGCAAAACAGGTTGCTAGCATTATACCTAGAAGAAATATTGAAAATGCTATACGACGTAATTCTAGATAGTTTTTCAGCCCTTTTTGATTTCCAACACGAATCATTGAAGCAACACTTAATCCCATAGCCACCATAAATGTCATTGACGATAAGTTTAAAGCAATTTGATTTGCCGCTTGCGGGTTTTTACCCAATAAGCCGCTTAACCAAATAGCTGCGGTAAAAATAGCCACTTCAAAAAACATTTGCATAGCACTAGGCGCTCCTAAATTTATAAGTTTTTTAAGCATTAATTTATTCAGTACAAAAAACTTAATATGTGTTACAAAAGGTTTAGATTTTTCTTTTCTTTTCAACAAAAACCATAAATGCCAAACCATAATAATTCTTGATATTAAGGTTCCGTAAGCAGCTCCAACAATACCTAGCTCAGGAAAACCAAATTTTCCAAAAATTAATAAGTAGTTTAAAATTACATTTACAATATTTGCCAATAATGTAGCATACATCGGTGAACGCGTCATAGATAACCCATCACTAAACTGTTTAAAGCCTTGAAAAATAATAAGCGGAATTAATGAAAATGCTACTAAATTTAAATACGGAATTGCTAACTGAACAACTTCAACTGGCTGCTTCATGAAATACATTAATGGTTTTGCAAAAAGCACCATTAAAAATAATAATACACCTAAAACCGTACATAAAAACAAGCCATGTTTAAATGAAGATTTTCCTTTTTCAAAATCATTTGCGGCATCCGCTTCAGCAATTAAAGGTGTTATAGCAGTTGAAAAACCAATACCCAAAGACATAGCGATAAACATAAAACTATTGCCTAAAGAAACCGCTGCAAGTTCTGCAGTTCCTAATTGCCCTACCATAATATTATCTATAAAGCCCACAAAAGTATGCCCAAGCATACCAAGCATTACTGGAGCCGCCAGTTGCCAATTGTATTTAAACTCTTTGGTGTAGTTTTTTAATTGCATTTGGCAAAAGTAACTTTAAGCTTTCTGTTTACCAATTTAAGTCTGTTTCTTTTAGAAGGAAATAAAATTAACAAATGTTAATAAATCTGTGCGTTTAATGTTCAATTTATTGAAGTGTTTTCATAAATTCGCAACGCTTTAAAAAGCATTCTCAATAAGAACAAATAGCAAGCTAGAAACACTTTTAGCTTTTATTTATAGAGGGATTAATAAATTATAGCTTGTAGTTTTGCTTCTTCAAATTCTTGCATTATATCTTCAACGATTTTAGAAACTGGTTTAATATCATGAATTAAACCTGAAATTTGCCCAATTTCGAGTTCGCCGTTTTCTAAATCGCCCTCAAACATTCCCTTTTTGGCTCGTGCTCTTCCTAAAAGGGCCTTAAGCTGTTCAACAGTTGGCGATGTCTTATAAAGGGCTTGTACCTCATTAAAAAACTTATTTTTAATTAATCGTACAGGTGCTAATTCTTTTAAAGTGAGTTGGGTATCGCCTTCTTTTGCATCAACAACTACTTGTTTAAAAGCTTGGTGTGCAGAACTCTCTTCGCTTGCTACAAAGCGGCTTCCAATTTGAACGCCATCAGCTCCAAGAATCATACAGGCTAGCATCGATTTTCCGGTTGCAATACCTCCAGCTGCAATTAAAGGAATTTTAATATGTTCTTTTACTATCGGAATTAATGTTAATGTAGTCGTTTCATCTCTTCCATTATGTCCACCAGCTTCAAAACCCTCAGCAACTATAGCATCTACTCCAGCTTCTTCTGCTTTTAAGGCGAACTTTAAGCTACTAACTACATGAACAACTATAATACCTCGTTCTTGCAACCAACTCGTCCAAGTTTTAGGATTTCCAGCTGAAGTAAAAACAATTTTCACGTTTTCCTCAACAATTATATCCATGATTTCCTCAATGTTAGGATATAACATGGGTACATTTACACCAAATGGTTTACTAGTCGCTTTTTTACATTTTTGAATATGCTCACGAAGAACTTCTGGGTACATAGAACCCGCACCAATTAAACCCAAAATACCAGAATTACTGGCTGCTGAAGCTAATCGCCAGCCACTATTCCAAACCATTCCTGCTTGAATAATTGGGTATTTAATATTTAATAACTCGGTTATTTTATTTGGCATCTAACTATATATTACGAAATAACTCCTGAACCTATTAACTCATCATTTATATACCATGCTACAAACTGGCCTTCTGTAATAGCTGATTGAAAATTTTCAAACTCAACATATAAACCACTAGCAACTTTATACAATTTAGCTTCTTCAAGTGTTTGCCTGTAGCGAATTCTGGCTTTTACTAGCATCGTTTCACCTACTTGAAGTTCTAAATCTTCACGTACCCAATGCAACTCTTCATCACTTACAAATAAAACTTTTTTATAAAGTCCTGGATGCTCCTTTCCTTGTCCTGTATAAATTACATTTTCATCAACATCTGTATCAATCACAAATAACGGTTCTGGCGTTCCTCCAACAGCTAATCCTTTTCTTTGCCCTTTTGTAAAATAATGAGCCCCTTGATGCTTTCCTACTATTTTACCAAAATCAATTTTATAATCTATTTTTCGGGATAAGTATTTCAGTTTTTCTTCTTCGGAATCGAATTGAGGTTCTATTTGATTAAAAATATCTTGCTCTTTTGAAATTTCAACAATAACACCCTCTTTAGGTTTTAATTGCTGTTGAAGAAAATCTGGTAATTTAACCTTTCCTATGAAACAAAGCCCTTGTGAATCTTTTTTATCTGCAGTTACCAAATCTAATTCCACAGCTATTTTACGAACCTCTGGTTTTGTTAATTCGCCAATTGGGAATAATGATTTAGCAAGTTGCTCTTGTGATAACTGACATAAAAAATAAGACTGATCTTTATTTTTATCAACTCCAGCTAAAAGTTGATAGATGGTATTTCCATTTTTTTCAATAATTCCTTTTCTGCAATAATGTCCTGTTGCCACATAATCGGCACCAAGTTCTAATGCAATTTTCATAAAAACATCAAACTTAATCTCTCTATTACAAAGCACATCTGGATTTGGCGTTCTACCTTTTTCGTACTCATGAAACATATAATCGACAATACGTTCTTTGTATTGTTCACTCAAATCTACAGTTTGAAAAGGGATTCCTAATTTTTCAGCAACCAACATAGCATCATTACTATCGTCTAACCACGGACATTCGTTTGAAATAGTAACAGAATCATCGTGCCAATTTTTCATAAATAGTCCAATAACCTCATAACCTTGCTGCTTTAGTAAATAAGCTGCAACACTAGAGTCTACACCACCTGAAAGTCCAATAATTACGCGTTTCATTATTAAAAATTAGTGTACAAAGATACATATTATTACTAGATTTTAATGACATAGAATAAGTGAAAAACATCGATGAAATGCATATTTTGTTTAAAATTTTGTTAAAATTATTAAACGGTATTTGTTTTTTTGTTTAATGATTGTGTATATTTGTTAAACAAAGTATAACTAATAAAATATCAAAAAAATGAAAACATTAAAAAGATTAAGAAGTCTAACATTCCTTTTTTTAGGATTAATTTTGGTAACATCTTGCAGTGATGATGACAGTCCTGCTCCTTTTGTACCAACAAACAGTATTTTAGAGTTAGCTCAAGCAACCGATCAATTATCTAGCTTAGAAGCAGCATTGACTAAATATCCAGATTTGGTAAGCCTACTAGGTGGTACAGGTAATTTTACTGTATTTGCACCCAACAATGATGCTTTTGATGCACTTTTAGTCGCAATAGGACAAGAATCAATAGATGATATCCCAGAAGACGTCTTGAAAAATGTTTTGCAATACCACGTATTTACAGCCGCCGCTGTTCCATCTAGTGCTGTTACAACGGGCCCTATTACAATGGCAAATGATGAAGTAGCAGATTTAGTTTCTGACGCTAACGGCGTATCTATTGAAGGCGCTCAAGTAATTTTAGCAGATGTAACAGGAACAAATGGTATTGTACATGTGATAAACAATGTTATTGTACCACCTTCTATACTACCTATTGTAGGAACTATAGTAGCACCTGCTTACTTTAATAAAGATTTTTCTATACTTATTGATGCAGTTTTAGCAGCTGATACAGATATACTAAGTGCGCTTTTAGGAAACGGTACTGGTAATGGCTTAACGTTATTTGCTCCAACAAACGCTGCTTTTGCGGCTGCTGGAATTACAGATGTAAATAGTCAAGATGCCGTGTTATTATACCATGTTGTTGATGGAACAGTAATGGCTGCCGATTTACCAGATTCAGGAATTGCTGCTGCAGAAGTACTAACTCTAGGAGGAAATATTTATGTAACTAATGCTGGTTCAGGTGTTTTTATAAACGGAAAAACTGAAGTTACAGCTACAAACATAATGGGCTCAAACGGTGTTGTACATGTGATTGACAGAACTTTAATTCCACCTACACAAGATATCGTAGAGATTGTTAGTGAATTTGCAGGTGGTAATCCAGCAGAATTTTCATTATTAGCAGCTGCTTTAACAAAAGCAGGATTAATTGATACCTTAAAAGGAGATGGACCATTTACAGTATTTGCACCTACAGATGCTGCTTTCCTAACTGCTGGTGTAGATCAAGCGTTTATTGATGCTGCTGATGCTGCTGATTTAGTACCTATTTTAACACACCATGTAGTGGAACCAAGTG
The DNA here is from genome assembly GCA_049791475.1 of Flavobacteriaceae bacterium. Taxonomy (GTDB): domain Bacteria; phylum Bacteroidota; class Bacteroidia; order Flavobacteriales; family Flavobacteriaceae; genus CAXBID01. Next base: position 42,692 of record JBAQZZ010000318.1, read on the forward strand.
TATATGTATTTTCTAGTGATGTGGCTGATGGTGCTGTACCAATGTTAAATGGTTCAAACGTTACTATAAGCGGTTTAACTATACTAGATGGAGCAGGAAATACACCAGCAGCAAATTTAGTACCTAGCTTACTTGATGTTCATGCAACAAATGGTGTTATACATGTTATAGATAAAGTATTATTACCTTCTAGTTAAAAGATTAGTTTGGTTTGTTGATTGTAGGCAATTAAAATTGTCTATGAGAAAGAGGTCCCTTAAGCAATTAAGGGACTTTTTTGTTTTAATTACTTTTCTTAATGTATTTGGGTTTATAGGTAAAATCTTTTTCTTCCTTTAATTTTCCGTTTTCATAATATTTCCAAATCCCATCTTTCTTACCTCTTTTATAATTACCTTCAACTAACAGCATCCCTTTTGGATTATAAAATTTGGAAAGGCCATGCAATTCGCCATTTAAATAAACAAACTCTTTTAAAACCGTACCAGTTTCAGAATACCATAAAGATATCCCATCCAACTTACCTTCTTTATAGTTTTGTTTTTCTGCAATTTGACCATTCTCATAATACACAAAACGTTCACCGTTAAGATTACCCGAGTTATCAAAATGTTCTAATATGAGTAGTTGCTCTGAATTTTTTTGATAATATTTCCAAGTACCAATATATGTTTTACCATCCATTTGTCCTTCACTAATAACCTTACCTTTAGGCGTATAAAACTTAACTTCTGCAATATTATTGTTTTTATTAAATTGCTTGGAAGCTGTTAAAATAGCTTTGTTTTTTATGTTTTTATAAAACTTGAAAAGCCCAATTTCTTTTCCATTTAAAAACGCGCCTTCATAGCGTAATACATTCGTTTTATCAAATGTTTTTTTCCAAATACCGTGGCGTTTTCCGTTAGCATCAAATTGATTGATATCTTGAGCAAAAATGGAAATACTATTTAAAAAGAATAAGAATATACTTAATTTAATAAATTTCATGAGATACAATTTAAAATAGATTAGTTGCTACAAAAGAATGACAAAAATGAAACGATAAAAATAGTCTATAATTGTGTTTAATAAAAAAGCTATCTAAAAGGTCGTGTTCTATTTTATTTTGAGCACTTTGACAAGGTAGAGGTACTGTCGAAATATTTTAATGCATTGATAATCATATCGGTTTCGGCAATTCCGAATGCTATCGGGACAAGTTCACAAACTAAATATAGAATACTTTTTAGAAAACCTTGTGTAACCTAAACCCTTCCGTCTTTCAATTTTATTAAATTGAAATCCACCTTCCCTTAAATAAAGGGAAGGATTTAATAAGGTATACTATTTTTTCTTTTTTTGCTGAAGTTGTTTTTGTTTTTCAGCCTGTTCCATCATTTCAGCCATTTTTTTCTGAAAACGATTTTCCTTTTTAGGTTTCTTTTTATTTTCCTGCATTTGTGCATGAATTTTATCTTCATCAAGAATAAAATTCTTGATAACCAATATAATACCAATACTAATTACGTTTGAAATAAAATAATATAAACTTAAACCAGATGCATAATTATTAAAGAAAAACAACATCAATATTGGCGAGAAATACATCATGTATTTCATCATTTTTGCCATATCTGGCATGCCTTCTTGTTGGGGTTGTGATACCATATTTTGCCCTGTTGTTAAACGCATGTAAAAGAATATTGCTATGGAAGCTAATATTGGAAATAAACTTACGTGATCTCCATAAAATGGAATGTTAAAAGGCAGGTTTGCAATAACATCATAAGAAGATAAATCTTTTACCCATAAGAAACTTTTTTGTCTTAAATCGAAAGCCGATGGGAAAAATTGAAACAACGCATAAAACACTGGCAACTGAATTAAAGCTGGCAAACAACCCGCCATTGGGCTTGCGCCTGCTTTAGTTTGTAGCGCCATGGTTTCTTTTTGCGATTTCATTTTATTGTCTTTATGCTTTGCACGAATAGCATCTAATTCTGGCTTCAAAATTTTCATCTTAGCTTGCGACAAAAACTGTTTGTATTGCACGAAAGACAGTAATATTTTAACCAAAATAGTCATCACAACAATGGCTATTCCGTAAGGCATAAAACCTCCTAAAAAGCCAAATAGCGGCATGAATATAAAACGGTTTATCCAGCCAAAAATACCCCAACCAAAGGGTACAAGTTCGTCTAAATTTCTATCGTAAGCATTTAAAACCTTGAAATCACTTGGTCCGTAATACAAATCCATTGAATTATTAAGCTCGCCCCCTTGTAATTCTAAAGGAATGGTGGTTTCAAAGTTTTTAGTATAAACGGTATCAATAGCTTCATCTTGTACTAAATTTTCAGTGTTTACAGTTATACTTTTAAAAGGTGTATCTGTTAATAATGCAGAAGAAAAGAAATGCTGTTTGTAGCCAATCCAAGATACATCTTCAACAACATCTTCACCATTTCTGGTATAGTCGTCTTTATCGCCTTCATAAACATAATGAATATCAGTATACCTATTTTCATAGGAAATACTTTTTGCATTCCTAAAACCTTTAAGGTTCCAATCTAAATTAATAGCTTGAGAACTATTTATAACGTCACTTAAGCCTTGCGAACGAACGTTAAAATCCATCATATAATCGCCTTGTTTAAGCTCGTAACGATATTCTAAAAATTTACTTTCAGAAACTTTTAGCTTCATCGAAATAATAGTAACGCCTTCATTTTTAGTAACCGTAGGTTCGAAAAACAAATCTTTAGTATTTAAAATACGACTATCTGTAGTTCCGAAATTAATATTGAAAACGGCGTTATTATCTTTTATGATATAAATGGGAAGCGAATCGTAATCTACAAACTGTTTTAGTTTGACCTCAGAAAGATAGCCTCCTTTATTACTAAATTTCAGGGCTAATAAATCACTTTCAACCGTAGTTTCTGTGTTAGAAGCTTTACTGCCAGAGTAAGCAAAGGCTCCTAATTTGTTTTTAAGATTTATTAATTGAATGGAATCTGAAACATTTTCTTGAGAAAAATCTTGAGCTGTTGTTACCTTCGTTTGCTCTAATGCTTTGGCTTTATTTTCAGCCTCAACTTGTTCTTGCTTTGCTTTTTCTTGAGCTTCAAGTTCTTCTGGCGTTGGTTGATTTTGCCAGAGCATATATGCTAAAATTCCGAAAATAAGAACAAATCCTATTATCGAATTAATATCTAATTTCTTTTCTTCCATTAGTTAGTTTTATAAAATAAAAAACATTCCTGCATGCACAGGAATGGTGATAACTTATCAATAAGCTATCCAATTTTAATTTTGTGCCATAGTGGCATTTTTACTCTTTTTTTTATGATTTAAAGCTGATTTTACAAATGCCACAAATAAAGGATGCGGATTTGCTACTGTGCTTTTATATTCTGGATGATATTGAACACCAATAAACCACGGGTGATTTGGGAGTTCTATAATTTCTACTAAACCTGTATCAGGATTTAAACCTGTTGCCAACATACCAGCCGCTTCCATTTGAGCTTTGTAATCACCATTAAACTCGTAACGATGTCTGTGGCGCTCTTTAATACTTTCGGCTTTGTATATATCGCGTACTTTACTGCCCATTTTCAAATCGCAAGCCCAAGCGCCTAAACGCATCGTTCCGCCTTTGTCTGTAATCGATTTTTGTTCTTCCATTAAATCGATAACTGGATTTTTTGTGTTTGGGCTCATTTCGGTAGAATCGGCATCTGCGATTTTTAAAACATTTCTAGCAAATTCTATAACTGCCATTTGCATGCCTAAACAAATACCGAAAAAAGGCACATTGTTTTCGCGTACATACTTAACAGCATCTATTTTTCCTTCAATACCACGTTCTCCAAAACCTGGTGCTACTAAAACGCCGTCTAAATGACCTAGTTTTAGTTTAACATTATCAGCATTAATGTATTCAGAATGTACCGACTCAATATTTACTTTCACTTCATTTTCTGCTCCAGCGTGAATAAAAGCTTCCAATATAGATTTATAGGAATCTTGTAACTCTACATATTTTCCAATTAGCCCAATAGTAATTTCTGTTTTCGGATTTTTATGACGATGCACAAATTTATTCCATCTTTCAATATCTGGAGTGGTGCTTTTTAAGTTTAATTTTTTTAGAACCACTTTATCTAAACCCTCTTCAAGCATTAAATTTGGAACATCGTAAATGGTAGATGCATCGATAGATTCTATTACAGCCTCTTCACGTACATTACAAAACAACGCTAATTTTTTTCGTAATTCAATAGGTAAATGATGCTCAGTTCTACAAACTAAAATATCTGCTTGCACACCGCTTTCCATTAGTGTTTTTACACTATGCTGTGTTGGTTTTGTTTTTAATTCGCCAGCAGCCGATAAGAAAGGCACTAAAGTTAAATGAATAACAATACCGTTATTATCGCCTAAATCCCAACGTAATTGACGCACGGCTTCTATGTATGGTAAAGATTCGATATCCCCTACAGTTCCTCCAATTTCTGTTATAATTATATCGTAATCACCAGAGTTTCCTAGTATTTGAACGCGTTCTTTAATTTCGTCTGTAATATGAGGAACCACTTGTACCGTTTTTCCAAGAAATTCACCTCTACGTTCTTTTTCAATAACGCTTTGGTAAATTCTGCCTGTGGTTACATTATTAGCTTGACTTGTTGGGGTGTTTAAAAATCGCTCATAATGACCTAAATCTAAATCGGTTTCAGCGCCATCTTCTGTAACATAACATTCACCATGTTCATAAGGATTTAAGGTACCAGGATCTACATTAATGTAAGGGTCTAATTTTTGAATAGTTACTCTGTAACCTTGTGCCTGAAGTAATTTAGCTAGAGATGCTGCTATAATCCCTTTTCCAAGAGATGAAGTAACACCGCCGGTTACAAATATGTATTTTGCTGTAGTTGTCATGTTGCGTTTATAAACGCAAGCAAAATTACAAAATTTAAATAGTTAATTTGGCAAAGTTATTAGTTTATTAATGGAGTTTTCAACAGGTTATAAAATCATTTGAATTAAGCGTTAAATACCCTATTTTTAGTAACAACAATACTAAACTCATTTAATACATGAAACCAAACACAATCTTCTATCTATTCTTAAGTATTATTTACATGAATTGTTCGGATGAAAAAACACTCGATTTTTCAGAATCATCTGAGAAAACAACACACATAAATGGAAAAAAAGAATATTTAAACTCACCATTTGTTACCGCTGGGAATAGAGTGTATATGGTTGGACATCAAGACGGAAGCTTTCCAGATTTGGGCTGGCATATTAAAGGAGAAATGGGCGGTATTTGGAATCACCCAATAAAACTAATGGATGGTTTTGATATTGAAATAACTGATGGTAATGACGTTTTTAAACTTGATAAAGCAGTAAGTTTTACTAACTATCCTACTGCAAATAAACACACCTTTATTTGGGAAGAAAAGAATATTGAAATAGAACGTTGGCAATTTGTTCCAGATGATAAACAAGGAATTGTTGTTCAACTCATCATTAAAAATACTGGTGGTGAAAAGAAAGTAAAATTAAAATTTACGGGCAAATCAGATTTAAGACCGACATGGCTGGGTGAACGCACACAAATGTTTGATGGCAAAGATTTTGCAACTTATGATGAATCGCTAAAAGCATGGAAAGTTAAAGATAGTCTAAACCCGTGGTTTACCATTTTTGGCTCAAAACTAGAATTTGATAATAATCCAACAACAAGTGAAAATAAAACAACCAATAACACCGCTTCAAATAGTATTGAAGATGCCGTTTTCTTGTTTTCTGGAAAAACACAGGTTGTTAATTACATCATATCTGGGTCTTACACTTCAGAAAATGATGCCATTACCACTTATAAAAGCATCAAAAAAAATATTAATAATGATTTTATATCGAAAAAAGAACGCTTTAAAATATTAGCAGGAAAAACAAAACTTACTATTCCTGATAAAGATATTGAGCAAGCTTTTGAATGGTTAAAATACAATTGCGATTGGTTAATACGTACCGTTCCAGAAATTGGTTCTGGTATTACTGCCGGAATACCAGATTATCCTTGGTGGTTTGGTGTAGATAGCGAATATGCACTTAAAGGCTATATGGCTATTGGTCAAAAAGAAGCGGTTTACAATACCATTAAATTATTGGATAGTGTATCAAACGCAGTGAATGGTAATGGAAAGATTTTACACGAAATATCTAGTAATGGCGCAGTATTTAATACAGGAAATATTAACGAAACGCCTCAATTCACTTCACTTATCTGGGAAATTTATAAATGGAATGGTGACAAATCATTTTTACAGAAATACTACCCAACCATTAAAAAAGGTTTAGACTGGTTACTAAAAGCGAATGATAATAATGAAAACTTATTCCCTGATGGTTTTGGGATGATGGAAATTCATGGTATGGATTCTGAAATGATAGATGTAGCGGTTTACACTCAACGTGCTTTTGTTGATGCTTCAAAAATTGCTAAGGAATTAAACGATACTGAAAATGCAAAAGGTTATTCAGCACTAGCAGATCTATTAAAAACAAAAATTAATACCGAGTTTTGGAGTGAAGATTTTAACTCTTATGCAGATTTCATTGGAACCGACGCGCAGGCCTTACACCTTATTCAAGATGCCATTGTAAGAGCAGATACTTTAAAAAAACCTTGGGCTGTTGCCGAACTAGAAGCTACAAAAACTAAAATATTAGCAAACTCAAATTCAGACTTAAAACCATTTGTATTACACCATAACTGGGTAGTAAACACACCTATGGAAATGGGTATTGCAGATGAAGTTAAAGCTAAAAAAGCCCTAAAAACAGCAGAGAATTTTGTTAATCCGTTTGGTGTATTTGTAACTGGTATTGATAGAGATGAAAGTGCAGGAACTGATGAAGGTCCATTTAAAGGCAGTAAACAATTCTCTTATACAGGTGCCGTAATGACACTTCCAACTAGTGTTTTAGTGATTTCAGAAAACAATTATGGCAACCCTGATAAGGCTTTAGACTACATGAAACGTATGACAAAGAGTTTTAGTTATGCTTTACCAGGAAGCATGTATGAAGTATCGCCTGATTATGGTATGATTACCCAAGCATGGACTATTTATGGTTACGCGATACCTATAGTACAGCAGTTTTTCGGTATAGAGCCCATGGCATCGCAACAAAAAGTAATTATACAACCGCAAATGCCTTCTAGTTGGAACGATGCTAAACTTGAAAATATTGAAATAGCGGATAATACTGTTTCTATGTATTACAATAAAACAGAAAATAATTTAGAGTTAAAAGTATTGCAAACTAATACGAACTGGACCTTAGAAATTAAGGTGCCAAAAACTGATTATAAATCTTATACCGTAGATGAAAGCCTTATAAAAGCGACTACAAATGACACACATTTTGTTTTTATTACCAAACAAAACGAAGCTGTAATAAGATGCAATAAATAGCTTGACTTTGTATAAGGTTTCCGTTAAATTCGTTTAGCGTTGTATATAAATTAATAAAACGGATTCATATACTTCAAAGTATTAAACAAACTTCAAAAATCACGTCTTAGGATACTGCTTTCTAATATTCCTAATTAAATCTTCTAAGCCGTTTAATTTTAACTCATAAACCTGTTTAAGCATATCGCCTAATTTCCCTTTAGGAAAACCTTTGTTATGATACCAAACCACATAATATTCGGGTAAATCTATTAAATAACGGTCTTTGTATTTACCAAATGGCATTTTGG
>JBAQZZ010000319.1:0-6694 GCA_049791475.1 Flavobacteriaceae bacterium
GTGTAAATGAGCTTAAAACAGCCCATTAATTTCTGCATCAATAGTGTTGATGACGTTTCCTAAATCTTCAGGATTATCTACAAAATCAAGTTTATCAACATCTATAATTAAAAGTTTTCCTTTGTCGTAACCGTGTATCCAAGCTTCATAACGTTCGTTCAATCTACTTAAATAGTCAATACTTATAGAGTTTTCGTACTCACGACCACGTTTATGTATTTGAGATACTAAATTTGGAATAGAACTACGTAAATAGATTAAAACATCTGGTCCTTGCACTAAAGATTCCATTAAGTCAAAAAGCGATTTATAGTTTTCAAAATCACGATTGGTCATTAAACCCATAGCATGCAAGTTTGGTGCAAAAATATGAGCATCTTCATAAATGGTTCTATCTTGAATAATATCTTTTCCGCTTTGGCGAATTTGTAAAACCTGACGAAATCTGCTATTTAAGAAATACACTTGCAAATTAAAACTCCAACGTTCCATTTGGTTATAAAAATCATCCAGATAAGGATTATCTACAACATCTTCAAGTTGGGCTTCCCATTTATAATGTTTTGCTAGTAACTTTGTGAGAGTCGTTTTTCCAGCGCCAATATTTCCGGCAATAGCAATATGCATAATTTTAATTGGTTTTTATTAGGAATTCGTGTAGCGTTTCATCTTCGTAAATATACAAGGTTTCGTTGGTTACAAAAAACTGATTTATCAAAAAATTTGGAATTGATATTGGGTTTATATTTTCTGTATTTTTCTTTAAATAAAACAGTGTTTGTTCATTTTTTAAAATGATGTTTTCGTTACTTTCTGAAATATCGGTATAACCATTATTTTTTATTTTTAAAAGCAAGCTTCCAAAATAGTTATAAAGGTATAGATAGTTTTTAGTGAGCAGCCAACAGCTGTTGTAATTACTCTTTAAATCTAACACTTCAGTTTGCACGGGTAAAGTTTTAACTCGGGTGGTTTTTGTTTTGTAATCGAAAAGTTCTAATTCTTGTGTATCTTGATTAAATACCCAAAGTGTATTATCAAAACCAGTTGAAATATGAGTAACATTTTTATAGTCTTGTAGGGTATTGAAGTCTATTTTAAATATTTCGGCCAATCTATTATCAAGAATAATAACCGTATTAAAATCTTTATAAAAGAGATTAATTTTTAGAGGATTGAAAGCATTAGCCGTTTCTAAATTCCCTAGTTGTAAATTATTATAAGTTATAGTTTTTGTAGCATCTTTTTTATGAAAAACAGCATTAGTAATGAAGTAAGTTGTACCAAAATTATCAATAGAAATCAGTTTATCGACCTTTAATTCTGTTTTTTTTACAAACGAAGTTTCAATAAATTCTTGAGAGAATAGGGTTGAAGTTAAAAATAAAAAAATGTAGATTGTATGTTTCATGCGACTTGAAAAATACAAAAATCAAACCACTTTTAGCAAATTAACTTGTAACCAAACCCGCGGACATTAATTATTTGAATAGTTTCGTCATCATTTAGCTTTTTTCTCAGCTTTGTAATAAACACATCCATACTTCGGGCATTAAAAAAATCGTCGCTTCCCCAAAGTTTATTGAGTATTAAAGAGCGGTCTAAAACCTGATTTTTGTTTTTAATCAAATGAAATAATAAATGAGCTTCACGATGCGTTAATTGAACAGTATTTTCATTTTTAAATTGAAGTATTTGCTTCGGGAAGTTAAAATTATAATGGCCAATTTGTAAAATATCTGATGTTTTTTGAACTTTCGTTCTGTTCAATAAATTATTAATTCGAACAATGAGTTCTTCCATACTGAAAGGTTTTTTCAGGTAGTCATTTCCGCCAATAGTAAAGCCTTCAACAACATCTTGGGTTTGCGATTTAGCGGTTAAGAATATAATAGGAATGGTTTCATCTATAGTTCTAATATCTTTTGCTAAAGTAAATCCATCTTTTTTTGGCATCATAACATCTAAAACGAGTAGCTTTGGCGATTCGTTTTTATAAACCTCAAAAGCTTTTTCACCATTATCGCACAGCAATACTTTAAAGTTTCTGGTTTCTAAACTTTCCTTTATTATTAGTCCTAATGCGGGTTCGTCTTCTGCTAAAAGTATGGTGGTTAACTTATTCATTTGGCAGCGTAGTTTTAAAGGTTGTTTTAGTAATATCCAAATTTAAAAGTACGCTCCCATGGTGTTTCTCAATAATCTTTTTTGTGTAATATAAACCTATTCCAAAGCCTTTAATATCGTGGGTATTCCCTTTTGGAACGCGATAAAATTTTTCAAAAATCTTTTCACTATTTACTTTTTTTAAGGAGTTCCCGTTATCTGAAATGGTTACAGTAAAAGAAAACGAGTTTTGAGATAAATTAACCTCAATTAAATTTCCACCATATTTAATCGCGTTGTCTAAAATATTATTAATAGCATTTTCAAAATGAAAAATATCAACTTTGGCAGTTACAATATTTTCTGATAAAGAAAGATTAATGGTTTTATCTTCGGTTTGTAACTTATGTTTATTAACCATTGTTTCAAGTAAATCAGATATGTCGACGTTTTCTTTATTTAAATTTAAGTTTTCACTATCTAAAGTTGCTGTTTCTAAAAGCTTTTCAACCATAACATTTAGTTTGGTTAATTGCACGCCAGACATCTCTAAATAACTTTTTGTTTTCTCTTTATCGTCAATTACGTTGAAGCTTTTTATGCTTTCTAAAGCGACACCTATTGTGGCAATGGGCGTTTTAAATTCATGAGTAATATTGCTTATTAAATCATTTTTTACTTCAGCCAATTGCTTTTGCTTTTTAATGATTTTTAGTAAATAAAATAGGCAGCTAATAACAGCTAATACGAGTATGAAGGAAATTAAAATACTAAAAAAACTACGTTTTAAAATGATGGTTGTAGCATTAGGATATAATAATTGTATGTGTTCATTTTCTTTTAAGAAAGTTGATTTAGATGGTGTGTTTAAGAATTTTTTGGTAACAATATTCGTGTTGAATGAATTAAAAATACGATCATTTTTATAATGTTTTAAAGCAAATGGAATTGCAAGTTGTTTTCTATTAAGTTCCTTTTTTAAAATGGGGTCAAGTTTTTCAAAGTCTAAAGAATCGTTTGTAATAGAGATGTAAATTGAAGTAATATTTTTTATAAGTTTAATGCTATCTGATGCTTTTTTACCTCTAATAACTTTTATTTCACTTATGTTTTCAGGGCTATTTAAATAGGTGTAACCTTTATTATCTCCTTTTAATTGAGTGAATCCTTTAATATTTTTACCAGACTTGGTTTTGTGTTCATGATTAATAGATTTAAAAACTGAATCAAGATTAGCTTTGTTTAATTCATCCTTAAATGATGAGCTACTCGGATCCACATTAATCAACGTCATTTGGTTACTTTCTGCAAGATCTGCATAATAGGTATCTAAAGCATTGTCTAAACTTATTTGTACCTGATTTGTAAAATTTTGTTTATTAACTAGATAATTTTTATAATTCCAATAGCATTGCACAGCTACCGTTAGCACTATGATTGTTGCTATTAAATATAAAAGCCATCTATATTTTTTTTCATTCATATTTCAAAAGTAAATGTTAAGCCTATTAAAAACTAATCGGTTAACACACGTTAACACTAGTTAACTAAAAAGAAAATTATTACTTTTCATATTTGCACCATCATTAATCAAAAAACGATTACAGTTATGAAATATTTAAAAGTAAAGCCATTATTAACTATGCTAATTGTATTGTTTGTAACTAATCATTTACAAGCACAAGATTTTCAGGGTATGGCAACCTACAAATCGCACAGAAAGGTAGATTTAAAAATAGATGAAGAAAAAGTGAATTCTGAAATGCAAAAATCTATTCAAGAACAGTTAAAAAAACAATTTCAACAAGAATATACTTTAGAGTTTAATAGAAACGAATCTATTTACAAACGTGTTGAAAAGTTGGACAGACCATCGGCACCATCTTCATCTGGAATTACAATTAAAATATCTCAAGGTTCAGACATTTTATACAAGAATATTCAAGAGAATAGGTATTCTAATAAAACAGAAATATCAGGAAAAATATTTTTAATAAAAGACACATTGCAAAGCAAAAAATGGCAACTTGTTAATGAAACTAAATATATTGGCGAATACGCCTGTTTTAAAGCTGTTTTTGAAGAGGAATACACCACCAAAACAATTACTGAAGATGACAAGTTTGAAGATGTCACTAAGCAAAGAACTGTAACTGTTTGGTATACACCTCAAATTCCTGTAAGCAGCGGGCCAGAAGATTATTTTGGGTTGCCTGGATTAATATTAGAAATTAACGATGGAGAAATGACTTTAATATGTAGCAAAATTGTTTTAAACCCTAAAGAATCTTTTAAAATAGAAGCCCCAGATAAAGGGAAACAAGTATCTCAAAAAGAATTTGATGATATACAAGAAAAGAAAAATAAAGAGATGATGGAAAATTTCCAATCTAGAAGAGGAAATGGCGATAGAGTTATGATTAGAGTTGGAGGTTAATTTTATGAATACTTTAACGTTTATAGCTTAAACTAAAGTGTATTATTGAGGTCTAAATGTTGTGAATTTTAGTAAGGAGTATTCTCTTTTCAACCAATTCATTATGTTATCAGATTAAAAAATAATCACTTTAACTATGCAAAAGCAAGTCATCAAACTATCAATTCTATTGCTAATTTCATTAGCTCCATTATCAATAATTGCGCAAGAATTTCAAGGAAAAGCTTATTATTCATCAAAAACTACCATGGATATGAGTCGCTTTAATAGAGGCGGCCAAATGAGTGAACAGCAAAAGAAACAAATGGAGGAAAGAATGAAACCTCTTCTTGAAAAAACATTTGTTTTAACGTTTAATAAAGAAGAATCTATGTTTAAAGAAGATGAAAAATTAGAGGCTCCTTCAGCTGGTGGCGGAAGAGGTTTTGGTTTTATGAGTAGTTTTTCTAGCGGCCCTCAATATAAAAACATTAAAAATAAGATTTTCATACAAGATCAAGAATTCTTTGGAAAACAATTTTTGATAAAAGAAGACATGCAACCTTACAGTTGGAAAATGGGTAGCGAAACCAAACAAATAGGAAAATATACAGCTTTTAAAGCTACAGTTATGATTCTTGACGCCGATTTAAATTGGATGCGGGTTGAACCTAGACGTCGTGGTGGTAATAATGAACAAACAGAAAACGAGGACAATGAAGACGCTAATGACGAGCAAAAAATGACTGAGGTTGTTGCTTGGTATACCCCAATGATTCCTGTAAGTCAAGGTCCCGGAGAATATTGGGGGCTTCCTGGACTAATTTTAGAATTAAGTGCTGGAAATACAATTATGTTATGTTCTAAAATAGTTATGAACCCTGATGAAAAAGAAGATATAAAAATGCCATCAAAAGGGAAAGAGGTTACCAAAAAAGAATATAGCACAATAATTACCGAAAAAATGGAAGAATTTAGAAATAGTAGAGGGAGACGTAATGGAAGAAATAGATAATGTTGTTTCAATTTACTAAATACTTATTCAAAATCTAGTTTTGAAGTCTTCCATATATGATAATTAAAATAACGTTAAACCTGAATGTTTTGTTGAATTATTTTTTACATTTGTTAAACAAATTAAATAATTTAATGCATTAACTATGAAAACATTAGCAATCAAATTATCAGCTTTAGTAATAATTGTATTTACATCAGTATCAATAAATGCCCAAGAATTTCAAGGTAAAGCCTACTATTTTTCAAAAACACCAATGGATTTAGGTACTTGGGGCGCTAGAATGAGTGAAGCTCAGAAAAAACAAATGGGAGAGCGTTTAAAAAATAGATTAGAAAAAACCTATGTTTTAACTTTCAATAAGGAAGAGTCTATATATAAAGAAGATGAAAAGTTAGATGCGCTTTCTGGTGCAACAGATTCATGGGGTAGTAATTTTACACCTGGAGATCAATATAAAAATGTAAAGACAAACACTTTTGTTCAAGATCAAGAGTTTTATGGAAAGCAGTTTTTAGTAAAAGAAGAATTACAAAAACTAGATTGGAAAATTGGAACTGAAACTAAACAAATTGGGAATTACACTTGTTTTAAAGCGACTTGTGAAAGAACAGATTTTGATGTGTCTTGGTATAATTTTTCTTGGGATAAACTAAGAAATAATGATGCAGAAAAGAAAACAGACACTACAAAAAAAAATGATGTTACTAATATAGCCTCCGAGTTTATGGAAGATGAAGATAATGATATGATTGCTATTGAGGCTTGGTATACACCTATGATTCCAGTAAGTCAAGGTCCCGGAGACTATTGGGGGCTTCCTGGTCTAATATTAGAAGTTAATATAAACAATACAACACTTCTTTGTTCAAAAATTGTAATGAATCCAGAAGAAAAAATTAAAATAGAAGCTCCAGATAAAGGTAAAAAAGTAACCAAAAAGGAATACAAAGAAATCATAATAGGGAAAATGCAAGAAATGAGAGATAACCGTGGTAGAAGACGTGGATAACTTTACTTCCTGTAGCCTATTTTAAACCAAAAATATATCCAAACTAAAATTATGAAAAAACTAACCTTTTTAGCTCTGCTTTGTTTTGTTAATATGTCAATTGCCCAAATTAAAGTACAAGGTGTGGTTAAAGATAGTATAGGAG
>JBAQZZ010000320.1:0-4139 GCA_049791475.1 Flavobacteriaceae bacterium
TTGTCATGTACTAAAGTCTTTTAATAGAAAAAGGAGTCTTTGCAGACTCCTTTTTACATCCCTAAAATCAACTTTTTTGCCAATAACATTTTTTGTTTACTTGCTTAATAATATTAAACAATTCCAACCTCTTAGAAAACAAAAATATTTGGGTTACTGAAAATCAGTTGTTAATCAATAGCACTGCAAATATCTTAAACTGCAACTGTTTTCACATTGTTTTTCACTACGCAATTATTACACGGTGCCCATTAATATGTGTTAATATGCTGTTTTTGCAACGGAAATGACAATTAAATCAATTAGAATAGAATTTTATTGTACTTGGGTGTTCTTGAAAGTTTTTTTAAGATGCTTTACTAAGGTTGTATCATTTTTATCAAAATCGTAATCGATCTTTTTTGAAATCCTATAACGTTTACTTTCTAAAGCTCTAATGGATGTATTTAAAAACAGGGCGATCTCTTTATTTTTAAATCCCATAAACAAGTAATAGCATGTAATAACTTCAGAATCGTTTAATTGAGGATATTTTTTATGGATTTGATTGAAAAATTGAATATTCAAATCGTTAACCAGTTCTAAATGACTCTCACTTTTATCTAAAAGTGTCGATGAATTAATATGCAACTCTTTATAAAGTTCCTTAATTTTTTCACGCTGGCTTGAAACATCATTGACTGTAGAAATTTCTTTAATATCCTTTTTCAGACTGCCAATATATTCTTCTAAACCATGGATCTTTCCTGTTAATTTTTCGTTAGTTGATCTTAAATACGAAAAATCACTTACTTTATCTTTAAAATGCTTCTGTTTAAATTTTTGTTTTCTATAATAAATAATATAGAAAATGCTTAAAAAAGATAACATGCAAAATAAGAATACGGCCAAAACACCATTCCAGTATTTTTTATTCCTTTCAAATTCCAGTTCAGATTCGGCGTGCATCAATGGGGTATTCAATTGAATACTTGCATCTACCATATTATTGAACATCTTCTTTTCAAAAAGCATTAAAGAATCTAAATAAACCTTTGATTGTTCAATATTGCCATAATACTTATAGACTTCAGAATTTAGAGCTAAATAGTCCTTAATAACACCTTCACCCATAAAATTTCTATGTTTAGTGGACTTAGACAGATAATATTCGGTAGAGTCCAATTGTTTTTTTGAAAAATAAACTTGTGCCAATGATAAATTAATAGCGACTTCAAATGAAAAATAGTTGTATTTTACTATTGTGGGATTATCTTTTAAGGATTTTAACTCTTTAAAGCTAGCATAGGCATTTTTAAAATCTCCTAATTCAATATAATTAGCAGTTAACATATACATAGCAAAAACATGGAAATATGCATCATCTTCCACTTTTCTATAAGCATCTAAATGTGTTAATATTAATGCATTGCTAGCTTTATAATCTCCATCAAGAAATTTAACATAAGCGCGCATTTGCTCAATTTCCAAAAGTCCATTAGCATAGTTATCTAACTTATAGTACTTTTCGGCCTTTTCTAAATAGACATAAGCCAACGTGTCTCTTTTAGCAAAATAGATGTTCGCAAATAATTCTAAACAAGCATTCCCTGCAATTAAATAATTCTTTTCTTTTTCGCCATATTTTAGAGCTAATATATAACTTTGATATACGTGGACATACTCACCTTCATAATCATAGGCCAATGCCATAATGTAATAATAATCCGCTAAGCGACCACTAATGGTTTTCTCTAAAGGTTTTGGTATGGAATCCAAGAAAGATAAGGCCTTGGCTGATGAATCGTCAATATAAAAATTAGCGGAATCAACAAAACGCGCATAATTGGCTTCTTTTCCTTTTTGGCCATAAAGAAAAGATGCGCTTAACAAAGTATAGAATATTATAAAAAAAAATTTAATTGTATGCAGCTGTTAAGTGATTTGGACAAAATATTGTATGAAAGTTTTTGTTTACAATATAATAAAGTAATCCACAATTCCATTTCTAAAATTGAAAAATAAAATTTTAATTGTTTAAAATGCAAACGTCTCCTTAATTTAATTGCATTATTTTCAAATAAAATGCATATAATCCAAAAAAAAAAAATATGTGCGTGATTTCTCCCAACGACGAAATGACTAGGAATACACAAATGATTCACAATTGAGACATCACATAATAAATTTAGATTTTTGATGAATTTAAAAAGAGAATAAAGATGCTTATCAGTTACTTGTTATCAAGTCTTTATTCTTGATTCTATCCGCAAAGCGGTCTTGATTCTTTATTGGAAAACAATAATTATTTTATCCCTTAAAATTAATAATTTGCGCAAGATTCATAAACGATTCGCGCCAACGTTCAAACCGCATATCATAGTTATCGGTAAAAACGAGGTATTGGCACCTGCCAATGCTTTCCGGGGTTCTTGTTACCTCGGCAAAATGATTGTTTCTAAATAAAAAATCGGCATCATCAACAATACACATTTGTAACTTGTTCAAATTAATGCCGTTCAAGTAAAATATCCTGTTTAAACGTTTGGGCGTTGCTATCACAATATCGGTGCCTAGATATAGTTCTTCGCGTTGCAGTTCCAAGTTATGCTCTTCATAAGCACAATACACACGCAAGTCGGTGCCTCTTTTATAGATGTTGAAAATTTCGGCAAGTTCTAAAGCTTCTTGTTTATCTTTTACAAATATTAAAGCACGGGGCGCATCTTCAAACGCTTCTTTTAAATGGTTGATGACACTTATCACGATACTCGTTGTTTTTCCAGAATTCTTTGGCGCGATTACAAATAAACTTGCTCCACCTTTTATTTTGGAAAGAATTTCTTTTTGAAGTGCATTAGGGCTTTCGATACCTTGACGTTTCAAGTTATCTTTAAGTGATTGCAATAATTTTTTAAAAGACATTTAAAAGCGTGGATTTTTTTATAAAGGGTAAAGATAGCTTTTTAAAAGGACTAACTAATTTCGGTTTTTAAAAGATTGTGGATAAAAGTGAGTTTTTCCACGACTTTGCCCGGAACCACAAAAGGATAGATATCGGGCAAGCCCATAGATCTGTTCAAACTGTTGGATGAACAAGTCAATGCCACGCTTCCTTTAAAGATTTCTTGGAAATCATGAGTAATATAAGGGTCCACACACCTGTCCACCACCAATTGTTGCACATAGGGTGCTTCTGGGTCAAAGCATACGCCGAAGCTGTTTGCTGTTTGCAAAGTGTCCATAATATGTAAATAATGCGCCCAGGTTTCGGCCCAATCTTCCCAGGGATGGGAACTTGCATATTGGCTTATAAAGTTTTGGTGCCAGCCGTTCGGAGGGCCATTTTTATAATGATTTTCCAATGCCTTGCCATAATCCAAACGTTCGTCCCCAAATAAATTTCTATAAGATTCCATATTGGAATCGTTAAACAAAAGCGTCCAATAATAATGTCCTATTTCATGCCTAAAGTGCCCAATCAAGGTTCTGTAAGGCTCGTCCATTTGCTTGCGTATCTGTTCCCGGTTTACGGAATCTGCTTCATTTAGAATGATGGTAACAACGCCATGGGCATGACCAGTTACTGCTTTTTTATCATTATTTTCAGATAAAAAATCAAATGCCACACCATTATCATGGATCATTTTAGATTTTACGGGTAATTTAAGTTTAAGCAATTGGTAAATTAACCGATGTTTGGCATTTTCCAGTTTTTGCCATTTTCCAAAATAATCTACCTGCGATCTATCGGGCACTATACGGTTTAAACTACAAGCTATGCAATAGTCTGAATTAGTATCAACAAACCAGTTGCACACACCCCAATGATGGTTTGCACAATATTTTGCAGCGTTCGCACCCGATCCATTAGGTATTTCAAATTTTTCCAATAACGGATTATAGCCTAAATTGGTGTTGCAATATTGGCATGTGGTATTCTCAAAAAAAACCGGTGCATTACAATTTGGGCATTCAAAAATTTTCATGGTCTATTAAATAAGTGCTTCTAAAAACAAAACAAATGTAATGAATTTCAATAGGCACCATTAAAAAAGGCATCCAATTCTGAATGCCTTTTTCGCTATTAATCACTTTATGCTTAAAACTCTAAATCTGAAACCAAATCGAATTCATCATAAATGGCTTTGTCTTTTAAA
>JBAQZZ010000321.1:0-8689 GCA_049791475.1 Flavobacteriaceae bacterium
TACACCGTTTGGGTATACAGGCTTTCCAACCAAAATTAATTGAAGGGAAAGCAATACAGTTACACCCATTAGTGTGTACGGCTTTTAACGCCGATTTTGATGGTGATCAAATGGCGGTGCATTTACCGCTTGGACCAGAAGCCATTTTAGAATGTCAATTATTGATGTTGGCTTCTCATAATATTTTGAATCCAGCAAATGGATCTCCTGTAACTGTACCTTCTCAAGATATGGTACTTGGTCTATATTACATGACCAAATTACGTACGTCTACTCCAGAAGTTAAGGTTAAAGGTGAGGGGTTAACGTTCTATTCTCCTGAAGAAGTAGAAATTGCTTTTAATGAGGGAATGGTTGATTTAAATGCAGGTATCAAAGTACGAACTATCGATTTAAATGATGATGGTAAGCTTGATAGAATGATTGTAGATACTACTGTTGGTCGTGTATTATTTAATCAACACGTACCAGAAGCTGCTGGATATATAAATCAAGTATTGACTAAAAAATCTTTAAGAGATATTATTGGAGAAATTCTTAAGAGAACATCAGTTCCAGAAACTGCTGATTTCTTAGATAATATTAGAACTTTAGGTTTTAAATTCGCTTTCCAAGGTGGATTATCATTCAGTTTAGGTGATATTATTATACCACCAGAAAAACAAAGTATGATTGACGCTGCTAACAAGCAAGTTGATGGTATAATGGGTAACTATAACATGGGACTTATTACCAACAACGAGCGTTACAATCAAGTTATTGATATTTGGACATCTACCAATGCGGAATTGACTGAATTGTCAATGAAACGTATTCGTGAAGATCAACAAGGGTTCAACTCGGTGTTTATGATGCTTGATTCTGGAGCTCGTGGATCTAAAGAACAGATTCGTCAGCTTACAGGTATGCGTGGATTAATGGCGAAACCTAAAAAGTCGAATGCAGGTGGTGGTGAAATTATTGAAAACCCGATTCTTTCTAACTTTAAAGAAGGACTTTCAATTTTAGAATACTTTATCTCAACTCACGGTGCGCGTAAAGGTCTTGCCGATACAGCACTTAAAACCGCTGATGCGGGTTACTTAACACGTCGTTTAGTTGATGTATCTCAAGATGTTATTATCAATTCTGAGGATTGTGGAACATTAAGAGGTGTTGAAGTTGAGCCATTAAAGAAAAATGATGAAATAGTTGAAACTTTAGAAGAAAGAATCGTTGGTCGTGTATCTTTAAATGATGTTTACAACCCATTAACTGAAGAGATTTTAGTTTCAGCTGGTCAATTAATTAGTGATGATATAGCTAAAGCTATTGAATTCTCACCAATTGAAGCTGTTGAAGTTCGTTCTGCATTAAGTTGTGAGGCTTTACAGGGTATTTGTGCTAAATGTTATGGACGTAACCTAGCTACCGGTAAAATGGTGCAACGTGGTGAAGCTGTAGGTGTTGTTGCGGCGCAATCTATTGGTGAGCCTGGGACACAGTTAACGCTTCGTACGTTCCACGTAGGTGGTATTGCGGGTAACATTTCTGAAGAAAATAAATTAGCAGTTAAGTTTGACGGAGTTGCTGAAATTGAAGACTTGAAAACAGTTAAAGGTCAGGATAATGAAGGAAAAGCGATTGATATTGTAATTTCTAGAACATCCGAACTAAAACTTACAGATAAGAAAACAGGTATTGTTTTAAGTACTAATAATATTCCTTACGGTTCTACTATTTTTACTAAAAATGGTGATGCACTTAAAAAAGGCGATGTAGTTTGTACTTGGGATCCATATAACGGTGTAATTATTTCAGAATTTGCTGGTAAAGTAAAATATGAAAACATCGAACAAGGGATTACTTATCAAGTAGAAATTGATGAACAAACAGGTTTCCAAGAAAAAGTAATTTCAGAATCTAGAAATAAAAAACTAATTCCAACGCTTCATATTGTTGATGGAAAAGGTGAAATTATTCGTTCGTATAACTTACCAGTTGGAGCGCATTTAATGATTGACGATGGCGAGAAGATTAACGTAGGTAAAATTTTAGTTAAAATACCACGTAAATCTGCAAAAGCAGGTGATATTACAGGAGGTTTACCACGTGTAACAGAATTATTTGAAGCACGTAACCCTTCTAACCCAGCTGTTGTTAGTGAAATTGATGGTGTGGTTTCTTTTGGTAAAATTAAGAGAGGTAATCGTGAAATTATAGTAGAGTCTAAATTAGGTGAAGTTAAAAAGTACTTAGTGAAATTATCTAGTCAAATTCTTGTTCAAGAAAATGATTATGTAAAAGCAGGTATGCCTTTATCAGATGGTTCTATTACGCCTAATGATATTTTAAATATCAAAGGACCTTCTGCGGTTCAGCAATATTTGGTTAACGAAGTACAAGAAGTATATCGTTTACAAGGTGTTAAAATTAATGACAAACACTTTGAGGTTGTAGTAAGACAGATGATGCGTAAAGTACGTATTATTGATTCTGGTGACACTATTTTCTTAGAAGATCAATTAGCGCATAAAGCAGATTTCATATTAGAAAATGATGAAATTTTTGGAATGAAAGTGATTGAAGACGCTGGAGATTCTGAAAACCTTAAAGCGGGACAAATTATTTCGCCTCGTGATTTAAGAGATGAAAATTCTATTTTGAGAAGAGGAGATAAAAATCTTGTTGTAGCTAGAGATGCTAAACCAGCAACTGCTACACCAATACTACAAGGTATTACAAGAGCTTCGCTTCAAACGAAATCGTTTATTTCAGCGGCATCTTTCCAAGAAACAACTAAAGTACTTAACGAAGCAGCTGTAGCTGGTAAGGTTGATAGTTTAGAAGGCTTGAAAGAGAATGTAATTGTTGGACATAGAATTCCTGCAGGTACAGGTATGCGTAGATATACTGACATTATAGTTGGCTCTAAAGAAGAGTTTGACGAAATGATGCAAGTAAAGCAAGAATTGAATTATAACTAATTGTTGTCATTCCCGCGAAGGCGGGAATCTCATCTGGAATATCGCAAGACGTCAATCTTTATGCAGATTTTAGTAAAGCGGAATTCTAAAAAATAAAAGCCTTCATGTATATTTTATACTGGAGGCTTTTAATATTTAAAACTGTAATTATGGCAAACGAAAAAGATAAAGTAAAACAAGGACAAATAAACATCGAATTAGATGAAAAAATAGCTGAAGGTATTTATTCTAATTTAGCTATTATTAATCATTCAGTTTCTGAGTTTGTTGTAGATTTTGTTAGTATTATGCCTGGGATTCCTAAAAGTAAAGTAAAATCGAGGATTATATTAACACCGCAGCATGCCAAACGATTATTAAAAGCATTGGGTGAAAATGTTACAAGATTTGAAAAGGCTCATGGTGAAATTAAGGATTACGAGCAGCCACCTATACCATTGAATTTTGGACCAACAGGACAAGCATAGAATTTAAAATATACTATGAATTTGTTTTGTGTTATGTGGTGCTCGAAATGTTTTTTTTTATGCTGTTACTTATTAATTTTAACAAGCTAGCTTTTTATGATTTAAACGATATTTGAGCGCGCCAGAAGGGCATCGTTTAATTTGGTTTATAATCGTATTAGTTTCTGTGGCATCTAAATTAATCCATGGAATTATTGAAGTTCTAAAAACATCTGATAATTCTTTAGCACATTTTTCGGCGTGAATACATACACAAGGTTCGAAAGTAACAGTAATATCATCATTACTGAAAATGTTGTTTGTTGTTTCCATAAGTAGTATCATTATTTGGGGTTATGATTCTGAAATAAATTTAAAAATAGTTGAGTTTAGTATTAACTAAAATCGTTGAAAAGTAATTTTTAAGTCATTAACAGACGAAATACATGCTGTTTTAATCAAATTCAGAGGTGAAATGGAATTTTACATTCGGATATTTTTGCTGTGTCATTTGTAATGAAAATGAAGAATCAGCTAAAAAAACCAACTGGTTTTGTTTGTCTTTCGCTAAAAAACGTTGTTTAACCCTTACAAACTCTTTGTATTCATCAGTTTTAGAATTTTTCGGATCTACCCAACAAGCTTTGTAAACATTAAGGTTTTCATAAGTACATTTAGCGCCATATTCATGTTCTAGTCGGTATTGGATTACTTCATATTGCAGTGCACCAACGGTTCCTATTACTTTACGTCCGTTAAGTTCTAATGTAAATAATTGGGCAACGCCTTCATCCATTAATTGGTCAATACCTTTAAAAAGTTGTTTTGATTTTAAAGGATCGGCATTATTAATATATCTAAAATGTTCTGGCGAAAAACTAGGCACACCTTTATAGTTTAGTATTTCACCTTCAGTTAAAGTATCACCAATTTTAAAAGTCCCGGTATCTTGTAAACCAACAATATCACCAGGATAGGAGGTATCTACAATTTCTTTCTTTTCAGCAAAAAACGCATTAGGACTTGAGAATTTTACTTTTTTATTATGCCTTACATGCAAGTATGGTGCATTACGTTTAAACTCTCCCGAAACCACTTTAACAAAAGCTAATCTGTTTCTATGGTTGGGATCCATGTTGGCATGTATTTTAAATACAAAACCAGTAAACTTTTTCTCATCAGGTTTTACCAAACGTTCTTCACTTTGTTTTGGTCTTGGTTTTGGAGCAATTTCAACAAAACAATCTAAAAGTTCTCTTACTCCAAAATTATTTAATGCAGAACCAAAAAACACAGGTTGTTGCTTTCCTGCTAAATATTCTTCTTTATCAAATGTTGGGTAAATGCCTTCAACAAGCTCAATTTCTTCTCTTAAAGTTTTTGCAGCATTAGCACCAATTAATTCATCTAACTTTGGAGAGGTTAGGTCACTAACCTCGATAGTTTCTTCAATATCTTTTCTACTATCACCACTAAAAAGGTTTAGGTTTTTCTCCCAGATGTTATAAATGCCTTTAAAATCGTAACCCATACCAATAGGGAAACTAAGCGGTACAACTCTTAATCCTAGTTTTTGTTCAACTTCATCAAGTAAATCAAAAGCATCCTTTCCTTCTCTATCCATTTTATTAATAAAAACAATCATGGGAATGTTTCGCATGCGGCAAACTTCAACTAGTTTTTCAGTTTGCTCCTCAACACCTTTTGCAACATCAATAACAACAATAACACTATCAACGGCGGTTAATGTTCTAAAGGTATCTTCAGCAAAATCTTTATGCCCTGGTGTATCAAGAATATTAATTTTTATACCATCATATTCAAAAGCCAAAACAGAAGTAGCTACCGATATTCCACGCTGGCGCTCAATTTCCATAAAATCACTAGTGGCACCTTTCTTAATCTTGTTGCTTTTTACGGCACCAGCTTCTTGAATGGCACCACCAAAAAGTAGCAACTTTTCTGTTAGTGTGGTTTTACCTGCATCTGGATGTGAAATAATACCAAAAGTTCGTCTGCGTTGTATTTCTTTTAAAAAACTCATAATTATAATTAGAAAAGGATTGCAAATATAGAGTATATAGTGCAAACATGAATGATTGAAAACTAAAGTAAAAATAATTCCCTACTATTTTAAATAAAATGCATTTTCGAATATATTTAAGCTTAAAACATGTGACCAAAACATTTTTCTGCTGTCTTAAATAGCATATAGTAGGTGTAAATTTTGTGAGTAGAAGAAAAGGTTTAAAGTTTTTTCACTTTATCGATTTTAATAGAATTTAAACGATAACAAATGTTAATAAAACATTAACAACTCTTAATAAGAATTTATTAATCATGAGGTGAAAGGGGCTATTTTAGTAGTTAAAATTTATTTTATTTAATTATAAATCATAAAAAATGAAAATCTCTCAACATTTTGTATTGAAAAACTTAAAAATGAAATATTTATGGGTATTAGTATCCACAAATTTATTGTGTTCATTAAACGCAGTATTTCAAACTAATATTCAGTAAGATTATTAATGAATTTCTTAATTAAATTAAATATCGATTCATTTTCTGTAAGCAAATATGTTTAGAATGTATCGATGAAAACTATTTATTATAATTTAAAAATATAGACTTAATTGTTTTCTAAAAAAATAAAATAATTAAGAGCTAAATATATCTAACCATTTTATGTTTCAATATTTTATGAAGGTTGATTTACTAAGGAAGCAATTACGCAAAGTATACTCATCTCTTTTTTTAATTCTTGTAATTTCTTTTTCTTCTAATGTATTTGGGCAAACGGCAACTGAAGATTTTGATCCTACCGGAGATGTCTTTGGTGGTGGGTTTAGTGGCACAGGTTGGGTAAATAGTAGCTGGGTAAGATCTGGTGGAAATGGAAATACAGATGATGTTCAGGCAACTAATTCAGGTGATGGTGATGATAATATTGGAGGTAACTTACTACAACTTAAAGATAACGATGCTGGAGCTTACAGAACAATTGATTTAAGTACGGCAACTTCTGCTACATTAACTTTCGATTATGATTATGATAATGCCATGGATGGTGGCGAAACATTACTAATTCAAATTGACCCTGAAAATGATGGTACTTATGTAACCTTACAAACCATAACTGCAACAACTAATTCTCCAAACCCTGAAGTTAATGTTAGTATCTCGATACCTTCTGCTAATTTAGGTGGAGCTAATACGCGTATTCAATTTATTACAGGATTAGCTAATGGTAATGCTAATAATGAAGATTGGTGGATAGATAATGTTGAAGTTTCAGTTGTTGCACCAGATCAACCTCCAGTTGTAACCGCTACAGGGAATGAAGATTTATGTCCTGGACCTGGTAATTCTCAAAATATAGCAACTAGTGTAAGTATTACAGATCCTGACGACACTACTACGGATGCTGTGTATATTCAAGTATCCTCTGGCTATGTAGATGGAGAAGATTTATTAACGCTTACAAGCCCTGGTTCACACCCTAGCATAACCGCTACTTTTGATGCAGTTCAAGGAGAATTATCATTATTAGGGCCTGCAACTTTTGCAGAATTTGAGGCAGCTATTTTAGATGTTGAATATTCAAACAGTTCAATTAGTGCCTCTGGAACCAGACAATTTTCAATAACTCCAGGAACTGCAAATTATTTACCACCTACAGATCATTATTATGAATTTGTATCTGCTCCCGGTATTACTTGGACAGCTGCCAATACTGCTGCAAATGCAAGATCATATTTTGGTTTACAAGGTTATTTAGCAACATTAACAACCCAAGCTGAAGCTGATTTTTCTGGCGCTCAAGCAACAGGTGTTGGATGGATTGGAGGTAGTGATGCTGCTACAGAAGGCGATTGGCGTTGGGTTACGGGGCCAGAAGGATTGGCAAATGGAGGAACTGGTTCGCCTTTTTGGAGTGGAGGAATAGGCGGAGCTGTAGTAGCACCAATAAATTTTGCATTCTGGAATAATAATGAACCTAATAATTCTGGCAATGAAGATTATGCGCATATTACTGATAATTCAGTTGGTATTGCAGGCTCATGGAATGATTTACCAAATGGAGGAGGTGGAGGCGCTTATGCTTCTCAAGGATACGTAGTGGAGTATGGTGGTACTCCTGGAGACCCTGTTCTTAGCGTTAGTGCCACAACTACAATTAATTTAACACCCATTACAATTACAACACAACCTGTTGATGATGTAATCTCAGCGGGAGATAATAGTAGTTTTAGTGTTAGTGCTACCGCAATTAACCAAACCTTAACCTATCAATGGCAAGTGAGTACGGGTGGACCATTTTCAGACTTAAGTAATGGAGGTATCTACTCAAACGTAACTACATCTACATTAAATATCACTTCGGCAACAAGCTCTGAGAATAATAATCAATATAGAGTTGTTATAAGTAGTAATGTTTCAGGATGTGGTCCAATAACTTCATCTGCTGCAACATTAACAGTTATTACAGACCCATGTGACCCTATGGTCTCAGGAAATCCAGATAGCGATGGTGATAATATAAGCGATGTATGTGATTTAGACGATGATAATGATGGTATTTTAGATGTAAATGAAGATGCATCATGCGCAGGAAGCATTCGATATGAATTTTATGACTCTTCTCCGTCTGGAAGTACTGTTGATAATATTTCAACAGATGTTTCAACAGCACTATCAATAGGGTTTGTATCTAGTTATGATGTAGATGCATTGCAAAATGCCGTAGATCCGGGAGATACGGATAACTTTAGTATTAGGTTTACTGGTTACATAAATATTACTACTGCAGGATTATATACATTTTATACGACTTCCGATGATGGTTCGAAACTTTTTATTGATGGTTTAGAAGTTGTTGATAATGATGGTGCTCATGGTTCACAAACAAGAAATGGTAGTATAACATTAACAGCTGGTTTACATCAAATTATAGTTTTGTTTTTTGAAAACGGAGGCGGAGAAAGTTTAACAGTTGAATACCAAGGGCCTTCAATAGCTAGGCAACAAATACCATTTACTAGTCTTTCTTGTGGTCTAGATACTGATAACGATGGCACTCCAGATTTTTTAGATACAGACTCCGATAACGATGGTTGCCCTGATGCACTAGAAGGCTCTGGAACATTTTCAGCCTCAGATTTAACTACAAGTGATAATTTAGCAGATGATGATGAAGGTACTGTAGACGCTAATGGAGTACCAACAAATGCAGGTAGTCCACAAGGTACTAATTCATTTGTTACTACCGCAGGAGTA
>JBAQZZ010000322.1:0-1764 GCA_049791475.1 Flavobacteriaceae bacterium
ATGGAAGCTGGGAGTGCCTGAAGTCCGTCGCCGCAAGGAGCGGCCTAGGGTAAAATCGGTAACTAGGGCTAAGTCGTAACAAGGTAGCCGTACCGGAAGGTGCGGCTGGAACACCTCCTTTCTAGAGAAAGACGATCAAAAGGAAACAAAAAGACTAGGAAAAGGGTAGTCTGTTCTCATTGCTGTTAATTTAAGATAACAAGTCACCAGTCAACGGTGCTTCAATGACCGGATAGGTTATTGGAAACTGAAAACTGACGACTATAAACAGTCTCATAGCTCAGCTGGTTAGAGCGCTACACTGATAATGTAGAGGTCGGCAGTTCGAGTCTGCCTGGGACTACGAAGCACGCAAGTGCCGGGTATGCCCACGAAGGTGGGTATCTGTTGAAGGCTAACGAAAAGTTAGTTCGAAATAGAAACGTTCATACGATCCTGAACTAAATTCAGGACAAGCATATTGAAAGGAAATTTTGGAAGTTGAGAATTCACAATTCGTAATTCTGGATTCATGGTTCTGAATTCTGAAGACGGGGGATTAGCTCAGCTGGCTAGAGCGCTACGCTTGCACCGTAGAGGTCATCGGTTCGACTCCGATATTCTCCACTATCCCCACCTAGCCTCCCCAAAGGGGAGGGAGTTGGAAAGCTAACTCTCCCCCCTTGGGGGAGCTGGAGGGGGAAACGTTCATTGACATATTGAAAAAAGATACATGAAAATTAAGATTGGATCCGTCCAATCTTAAATAATAATTTAGATCAATTAGGGTCACATCGAGCGATCCCTAATTAATCAAAAAACGTTTAATTTATGAGGTGTAAGAAAGTTTAATTGGTATTTATACTGATTAAATAGGCTGAAAATTATAAATTAAATAGTAACTCATTAAAAAAGCAAAGAGTACAATAAGCTAAATAAGGGCGTATGGGGAATGCCTAGGCTCTCAGAGGCGATGAAGGACGTGATAAGCTGCGAAAAGCCGCGGGGATCGGCACACACGATTTGATCCGCGGATATCCGAATGGGGCAACCCACCATGTTGAAGACATGGTATCCTGAACTTGTTTCAGGAAGCAAACCCGGGGAACTGAAACATCTAAGTACCCGGAGGAGAAGAAAACAATAGTGATTCCGTTAGTAGTGGCGAGCGAACGCGGATTAGCCCAAACCGCACCTGTTACGGCAGGTGCGGGGTTGTAGGACCACGATGTTCGAGGCAGGATGAACTGGAACCCTTTGGAAAGAGGGGCCATAGACGGTGATAGCCCGGTACAGGTAAAGAATGCGTAGATAGTGGTATCCTGAGTAGTGCGGGACACGAGTAATCCTGTATGAACCGGTCGGGACCATCCGATAAGGCTAAATACTCCTGAGAGACCGATAGTGAACCAGTACCGTGAGGGAAAGGTGAAAAGAACCCTGAATAAGGGAGTGAAACAGAACCTGAAACCATACGCCTACAAGCGGTCGGAGTGCTGGATTTATTTCAGTATGACGGCGTGCCTTTTGCATAATGAGCCTACGAGTTACCGTTGCTGGCAAGGTTAAGTGGTTAAGCCACGGATCCGCAGCGAAAGCGAGTCTGAACAGGGCGAGCTTCATTCTTAGGGAATGAAAGCGTATTTATACGTTTAGTCAGTAGTGGTAGACGCGAAACCGTGTGATCTACCCATGGGCAGGTTGAAGCTGTAGTAACATACAGTGGAGGACCGAACCGGTTGACGTTGAAAAGTCTTCGGATGACCTGTGGGTAGGGGTGAAAGG
>JBAQZZ010000323.1:0-1672 GCA_049791475.1 Flavobacteriaceae bacterium
GGTACGGTAAAGGGACATCCTTTACAAAGATAAAGGGACATAGTTTACACTTATGAGACGTATAATCTGAACATCAATACAGATTATTATGCCTTGGAAAGTAACAACAACTATGGAACAAAAATTAGAATTTATCAGTGCATGGCGAACTCAGAAACACACCATCACAGAATTATGTAGAACATTCGAAATTTCTCGACCAACCGCTTACAAAATGATTGATCGGTTCGAAAAATTTGGAATAGAAGGACTTTTAGATCGAAAGAAAACACCTAAGAGTCACCCTAACAAAACACTTGAAAAAGTAGAGCGAAACATCCTTGATTTAAAGGAAAAATATCCTCGTTGGGGAGCCAAAAAAATAAGGGTACTATTGTTTAAAAGCTGTTTGGAGGAAGATATTCCATCAGTGGTTACTGTTCATAATATTCTACATAAAAATGGGCTAGTTAAACCTCAAAGGCGTCATAAAAGAGTAAAACCAGTCTTTCCCATTTTTGACCCAAAAGAGTGTAATGAAATTTGGAGTGCAGACTACAAAGGAAAGTTCTATATGGGCAATAATAAATACTGCCATACACTTACAATTGCGGACTCAAAAAGTAGATTTTTATTTGCTTCAAAAGGCCATTATCATGAAAATACAAAATTGGTAAAGGCAGAGTTTACAAGGGTTTTCAGAATATATGGTATGCCTAAACAAATACATACTGATAATGGAAGTCCATTTGGATCAGTGCGAGCAATTCAACGATTTACTAGACTTTCATATTGGTTTATAGAACTTGGAATAATGCCAGTGTTTTCTGATCCTGCACA
Source organism: Flavobacteriaceae bacterium (assembly GCA_049791475.1). Classification (GTDB taxonomy): domain Bacteria; phylum Bacteroidota; class Bacteroidia; order Flavobacteriales; family Flavobacteriaceae; genus CAXBID01. The sequence continues at coordinate 820 of JBAQZZ010000323.1, forward strand.
CCCAGAACAAAACGGAAGACATGAACGAATGCACAGAGATTTAAAAGCTGCTTGTGCAAAACCTTCAGCATACGATTTGAAGAGTCAACAAAGACGTTTAAACCATTTTATGAAGGAGTTTAATCACGAACGACCTCACGAAGCTTTAGACATGAAAACACCAGGAGAAGTTCATAATTTTTCAACTAGACCATTCCCAGAAAGAATACCTAAATTTGAATATGACTCTGACATGAAAGTTCAGATTGTAACACAAAACGGTGCACTTAGATGGGCTACTCATTATTGGGTGTATATTACAATAGCTTTAAAGGGTAAATATGTTGGATTAAAACCTATGGGAAATGGAATTTGGAGAGTATATTATAGAAACGTATTTTTAGGTTTCTTTGATGAATTAAATAAAAGAGATAAAATTAAATCAATAAGGTTATGTCAAAACTTAGTGTAAAGCATGTATCTTTAACTTTGTAAACTATTTATCTTAACGAACATCCCCACATCACGGAAAACCGAGATTAATTTCTACAGCTAACGTCAAATTTTTAGGCTTTTTTTAAAAAAATTCAGAGCTTAAAAGTTGGTAAAAGCCTATGAATAAAGGATTGTAAACAAAAATTGACTAAATTTGACGTTAGTCAGAATTAAAAAATTTGACTGTCAAATATGTATAAAAATTTACTTGTCTTTTTTGCTGTTTTAATTTCCAACATATCATTTGCTCAAAATTGTAGCTGCTCTGACAGTTTTTTTTGGTTAAAAGTAACAATGGAAAAAAATGATGCAGGTTTTCAATATGCATTTGATAATAAAGGACAAGATTATTATTTGAAGCATTCGCAAAGCTTTTCTG
>JBAQZZ010000324.1:0-2165 GCA_049791475.1 Flavobacteriaceae bacterium
GTATTTTACCGGTTTCGTTTTGGCCGAAGGGGCCAAAAACCGTCCCGAAAGCTTTGGGGTTTATATTTTGCCTCACCCGGAACTGCTCAAAAAGGCAGTTCCGACCTCTCCAAAGGAGAGGTGAATAGGAAAGCCCGAGGCAAAGCCATCGGGGAATTTTTAGATTAAATCATATTATTTAGGATACTTTCTTTGAATATTCCTAATTAAATCTTCTAAACCGTTTAATTTTAACTCATAAACCTGTTTAAGCATATCGCCTAATTTCCCTTTAGGAAAACCTTTGTTATGATACCAAACCACATAATATTCGGGTAAATCTATTAAATAACGGTCTTTGTATTTGCCAAATGGCATTTTGGTATGTGCTAATGTTATGAGAAATTGTTTATCGGGAGTCACAGTACTAATCTACAGATTTATATTTAGCTACTTTACGTAATTCTGAATGAATATACGCTTCCCATTTAACCTGTACTTCTTCATTTCTTGAGTAATCTGATTCATCATCATAGGCATTTTGCATTTTAGCTAATGCTATATTTATACTTTCGTTAAGGTTACGCAAATCTTGTTTTACAGTTGAGAGATTTTTAAGAGATGCTATTTGTTCTCTAAACTTACGAGCATGAAGTTCTGTAATATCAAAATGTAATTGCTCATGATCTAAAAGATGATTATCTGCCAACTCAGGCTTAAACCAAGATTTCTCGGGATAAAAATGGGCACTAACATCGGCATCAAAGCTAATAACTTGGTTGTTATCGGTTTGTGTTACTGAAAAACCAAACGAAATACCCGAAGCTGTAATAGCCACAGCACTTACTTTATGATCGGACTGTGCTTTAAAATCTGACCAAGATAATTTGTTTGATTCGTTCCAAGACAAAACAGGTTCATCATTTTGAACCAATAGAAAAGAACATACTATAAGGGACATTCTAATTATGAAATTTATATTCATTTTGTTACAAAAACTTTTCTAAGGACAGTGATTTATATTTAAAACCAAAAAAGGCAAATTCCGTTTTACTAATAAAATGACACACTATGAATAAACGGAAAGGTTTTAAGCTTATTGTTTTACTTCAACAATAGTTAAATCGTCATACTTTACCAAATAAACAGTATCGTTATAATAACCACCAAAAAGCTTCTTTTTGTATGCAAATTTATTCTCAACATATTCGGTTAGTGGTGCTTTATTTACAGATAGGTATAAATCTTCAGAAGACACCAATCTTAAAACGACATCCATGGTTAAATCGAAACCTTTTACCGCACTTTTACCTGGTGTTGAATTGTAACTTTTTTGATATTTTTTCACGAAAGAATTGTTATCGTTTTCGCTATACGATTTTGATGTTGTAGCAAAATGAAACTGCAATTTTGATAAATGCTCGTTTGAAACTTCATCACCTTCAAAAGCAGAGTTATTATTGGTAGTTACCAAAATAATGTCAACTGCTTCTTTTTTCTCTAGGCTATTTTCTTTTTGAACTAAAGATGCCAAAACACTTGTTACATTCGATACAAAACCTGCGTCATCAGTTTCTAAAAATACGATGTTTTTTCCTGGTTTTATATTTGCCGCTATATCGTCTTTTGTAACAAAATATTCATCTTCATCACTTTTTTTATTCTTTCTTGAATAGACTTGTTTGGCATGGTTAAATTCACGTTTTAAACCATTAGAACAATCCGTGTTTTTAGAGTCTGCAATGACAATAATATTGCTTACCAAGGTATCTGCTCTTACAAAATTAACAACCTTACTTTGAAGTAAATCATTAGAAGGTCTTGATTGAAAAACATTATCATACAATTGCAAATTTGTACCAATAGGTGATACTACAGGTATGTTATATCTTCGCAATTCTGATGCCGCTTTATCGAAAGTATTTGTCGTTAATGGACCAATAACGGCATGCACATTTTCAAAGTCGTTTTCATCTATTATTCTTGATACTTCGCTTACTTCGCGCTTTGTATCATAAACATCAACTTTAAGCGATACGCCTAATGTTTTTAATGAATCTATAGCCATTAACACACCCGAATAAAAATCTAAAGAGGCATTTAAATATGGATAATTTTTTATACTCGTTTTAGTATCTGTAGAGGAATCAAAATCAACTTTATTTAATCTAAAAGGGAGCATAATG
>JBAQZZ010000325.1:0-3548 GCA_049791475.1 Flavobacteriaceae bacterium
GCCGAAGATTTATACCTCTGGGATCAAGGCTTATATACCAATAAAATATTGTCTCAAAAATATATGGAGCTATATTTTAAACCACAAATTCCTGCTTGGGGAGATAATCATTATGCGTATGGTTGGGGTGTTGGTTATGAAAACCTCGGAAAATCTACAGATAGTATTTATGTAATAGCGCATGGTGGTGGTATAAATGGCTTTAATACCAATATTGCTAGAACACCTTCTGATAAATCGTTGGTAGTACTATTAAGTAATGCAGGCGGCGCACCATTAAATGCTATGACTGTTGCTATTCTCGGTATTATTCATGATAAAGATTTTGAAATGCCTAAAAAATCTGTTGCGAATGAATTATTAGCTGTTATAGAAACTAAAGGTATAAACGCTGGAATAGCCCATTATAATTCGATTAAAGATTCTGAAAAGTATGATTTAAATGAACGTGAAATGAATGCCATGGGTTATCAATTAATGGGTGCAGATAAAGTTGAAGCTGCTGCAAAGGTATTTAAAGTTATAGTTGATGCCTTTCCAAAATCATCAAATGCTTATGATAGTTTAGGTGAAGCTTTTATGAATTTAGGTAGAAATGAAGCATCTATTAAAAATTACCGAAAGTCAGTAGAATTGAACCCAAGCAACACAAATGCCATAGAGTTTTTAAAGAAAATGGGAGATGATGTCACCGATTTAGTAAAAGAACTTATTGTACCAGAAGCTATTTTAGAAACCTACTTAGGAAAGTATGAGCTTATGCCAGGATTTGTGTTAACAGTTACCAAAGAAGGCAGCCAATTAAAAACGCAAGCCACAGGGCAACCCGTTTTTGATGTTTTTCCGAAAAGCGAAAACGAATTTTATTTAAAAGTTGTTGAAGCCCAATTAATGTTTAATAAAAATGATGAAGGCAAAGTAGAAAGTGTAACACTTTTTCAAGGTGGTCGTGAAATTACTGGTAATCGTATTGAGGAATAAATAATTTTTTTTACTTAATTATATAAAAACACTTTCCTAGGTTTTGGGAGGTGTTTTTTGTTTTTATAAAACCATATTACGAGAATTATAAATGCTATTTTTAGGCATGTATGGTTTTTGTATTGGTTGTTTTTTCTTTTTACCTCTATCTTGCATTTATATTTGAATTTCATTTAAACTAAATTTGTATATGAAGCATTTCTACGCACTACTTATTTTATTAATTTCTAATTTAGGGTTTTCTCAAAGCTTACCTATTAATTTTGAGGGTGATGTTACAACTGCAGACTTTGTAGATTTTGATGGTGGAACAGGTATTGTAACCTCAAATCCAAGCCCATCAGGAATAAATACCAGTAGTTCTGTTGCACAAATTATAAGAGATGGAGGAGCTGTTTTTGCTGGCAGTAAAATTATACTAACAGACAATCTTGATTTTTCTGTGTTAACAAAGCTTTCAATGAAAGTATACACAACAGCGCCTGTAGGCACTACAGTTAAGTTTAAATTAGAAGGCTCCGGGCCAGCAGTAGATGTTAACGCTACAACTACAGTTTCTGGCGCGTGGGAAACTCTAGAATGGATTTTTGTTGGTACAGCCAACAATCTTAACCAGGTGGTTTTCATGTTCGATTTTGGTAATTTAGGTGATGGTACAGCCACTTCAACGTTTTACTTTGATGATGTAGAACAAGTGGTAGGTCCAATAGCACCAGTACCAATGTCGTTACCAATCGATTTTGAAGCAGGAGAAGTCGATACAGACTTCTTAAATTATAATGGTGCAATAGCCAGTATTATTACAAATCCGCAAATGGACAGTAATAACATGAGTAATACTGTTGGACAGATTGTACGCAATGGCGGCGAATATTTTGCAGGAAGTAAAGTATTTCTTGACAATACTATTGATTTATCTACGCTGTGGCAGATCTCCATGAAAGTGTATACAACGGCTCCAGTAGGTACACGTATTAAGTTAGAATTAGAAAATGCAAGCGGCACCACTAATTTAGACTATTTAACCACCGTTACAGGTGCTTGGGAAATAGCCACTTGGAATTTTGATGGAAAGGCTAACGACTATGATAGAATACAGTTTCTTTTCGATTTTGGAAATGTAGGCGATGGCACTGCAACTTCTACATTTTTATTTGATGATATAAAACAAGAAGTAGGATCTGCTATACCAGAACCTACGGCAACTACACTGCCTATTGATTTTGAGAACAGTGTGGTTACTACAGACTTTACCGATTTTTTCGGTGCAGTAGCATCTGTTATTCCAAATCCACAGGTAGACGCCAACAACCCAAGTGCTACCGTTGGGCAATTTGTTAGAAGTGGTGGTGCAGGATTTATGCGTAGTAAGTTGGCATTAACATCCTTTATTGCAAATATGTCCGCTTTTGGAAGAATCTCGATGAAAGTATATACCGATGCACCAGTAGGCACCTTATTGAAGTTTAAGTTAGAAAGTAACGTCGCTGCTTTCGGAAAAGAACAAGACGTTTTAACTACGGTATCGGGCGAATGGGTAACCTACACTTGGGATCTTTCAAACGGTGATACCCCCATTTATAATGTACTAACATTGATGTTGGGCTATAACGGACCAAATGATGCATCAGCTAATGCCACCTTCTTGTTTGATGATATCGCACAAGTAGCAACAACCTTAAGCAATGGCAATGCTCAAGCATTAAACATAGATGAGATAAGTAGTTACCCAAATCCAGCAAACGATTACGTTACTATAAGCTCAAAAACGAAAACTATTAAAACGATCACACTTTTTGATATCCTTGGTAACCAAGTTAAAACGCTTCATCCAAATGCGCTTGAGGCAACTATGGATGTGGCAGATTTATCTAGTGGCATTTACATTGCAAAAGTTTCTACAGCTTTAGGTTTAGGTAGTATTAAGTTAGTAATTGAATAAGCGTAAAGTAATTAAACACATTATAAAGACACCTTTCAAGATTTTGATAGGTGTTTTTTTTGTTTATACGTGTTTATAATTACGTAGAAGTACGTATTGATTTTTGGTATGAAAAACTCTAACTTCGTCTGATATAAAAATTAAAACGATTTCATATCATATCGTTTTTTGTCATTTAATGTAAACTAAAAAATATGAAATCAAGAATAACTTTAATAGGATTACTCCTGTTGGTCGTATTGACCCATTCATGTAAAAATGAAACGAGCCCAGAAATTAAATTTGAATCATTAGCAATAGATTTAGTGAAAGCCAAAGGAGAATTACAAGAACTAGACGACCAATTTGCAGAAAGTTTTAATAAAGCAGATTCAGTTGCTATAGCAGAACATTATGCAAAAGACGGTACTTGGCATTCTATAAAAGGGAAGGATAATTTAGCTGCAGCCTGGGGAAAATGGATTCGATATGCAAAAAAAGCAGGCGAACCGAATATGAAATTTATAATCAGTTCTGTTTCCAGTCATGGTGAGTATTTGGTTGAGACAGGCAATTTTGAATTATCAGATTTAAATAATAATGTAAAAAGTACAGGAGAATACCTCGTGGTTAGAAAACTAGAAGA
>JBAQZZ010000326.1:0-35313 GCA_049791475.1 Flavobacteriaceae bacterium
AACAATAGCATTAAAAACAAAAAACACTGATAATCATACAATTAACAGTGTTTTAATTTTCCCTATTTCTAGGTTTGTCGGGGTGGCAGGATTCGAACCTGCGACCTCCGCGTCCCAAACGCGGCGCGATAACCGGGCTACGCTACACCCCGAATTGGTTATCTATAATTTTTTGCGGAGAGACGGGGATTCGAACCCCGGGTACCCTTTTGGGGTACGACGATTTAGCAAACCGTTCCTTTCGGCCACTCAGGCACCTCTCCAATTGTTTATGAACTTTGCAATAAATTGCGGATGCAAATGTAGTATAACATCTGTTAGGACGCAACAAATTTATTTACTTTTTTATTATTTTATTCTGGGTATTCAATTCGCAAATGATAAATATTTGCAAGCTTGAGTTTTAGCACTTTTTTTATGGATTGAATCTCTTTAAATGTAATATTTGCATTCAAAAACTGTCCCTCTTCTATCTGCTTGTCAATTATGTTTTCAACAAAAGCATCAATTTTTGTAGAAGTTGGCTCTTTTAAACTTTTTGATGCAGCTTCAATACTATCGCACATCATTAAAATAGCCGTTTCTTTACTAAATGGTTTTGGTCCAGGATAACTAAAATCTAATCGATCTACATCATCAAAATTCTTCTTTTCTTGCATGTAAAAATAATAAACCACACTTGTACCATGATGCGTTCTTATAAAATCGATAACACGATCTGGTAAATTATTTTTCTTAGCTATTTCTATACCTTCAATAACATGGTCTGTTATTATTCTTGCACTTTCTTTGGAAGACAATTCATCATGAGGATTAATACCTGTAGATTGATTTTCAGTGAAATAAGTTGGGTTTGCCATTTTACCAATATCATGGTAAAGTGCTCCTACCCTAACTAACATAGCGTTTGCACCAATTTCATTTGCCGAGGCTTCTGCAAGATTTGCCACGTTTAAAGAATGATGAAAAGTACCTGGTGCCTTGTTAGATAGCTCTTTAAGTAATTTTGTATTGGTATCTGATAATTCTAAAAGCGACACATCTGAAACCAAGCCAAATAGCTTTTCATAAGCATAAATTAATGGCTGAACAAATAATGTTGCCAAACCACTTAATACAAACAAGCCAAAAACGGTCCATTCAATAGTCTCAATAGTTCCTTCGTGGATAACAAAAAACGCAAAATATGCTATGATGTAAATAAGCGTAATTTGCCCAACCGAAATAAATAAATTAGCGCGTTTATATAATTCTGAAACCGTTAAAATAGTTACAATACCAGCTATAATTTGAAGAAACATATACTCGTAACTATTAGGCACCACGAAACCTAATAAAAGTACCGTAATTACATGAGCAAACAAGCCCAATCTGGCATCAAAAAAAGCTTTAAAAACCAATGGCAAAATGCAAATAGGAACAACATAAATATATTTAGAATTGTAATTTATAACCAATGTAGTTATAAATACCATTAGCAAAATATTGAAAAATATAAACGTGACTTTAGTATTGTTTTCAAAAACCGAAATTCTATATTTTCTTAAAAAGAGCAGCAACATTAATAGTGCCAACGCTACCAGTAATGTATATGCTGCAATAACCCAATTATAGTTTGATTTACTCCAAATTTGCGACTCATATTCAGATTTTAGCGATTGTAATTTTTGATATTTATCACCTTCAACAACTTCACCCTTTGCAACAATTAAGGTTTCTTTTTCAATATTACCCCGAGCATAAGATATCTTATTAATCTCTTCTTCTAAAACCTTATCTGTAAACGATTTATCATAAACTAAATTAGGTTCAATAATATCAAAAAACAACGATACAAAGTCTGTTTTATATTTATTTAGGTTATTACTATTTAAAACTTTATCAATAATAGAAACAACATCATCTTGTTCTATCAAATTAGAAAAAATGGTGCGTTGTGTTTCTACTCTGCCATCTAATAAGGCAACCGTTTTGTCATCAGAAAAATTATAGCTATCTGTTAGAATACCATAAATGTAAAGCTCTGAAATAATACCTTCTCCGACTTTATAAATATTTCTGAATTCTCTTTTAGAAATTGAATCAGTAAATACTTTGGGAAACTCAGTTTCATAATTTTGTTTAACCTTATTATAAATAGTATTATCAATATCAAAATACAAAACCGCATTATTGTTAATAATAGCTTTCTCTGAAGCTATTTCATCATCCGATTTTTTAATTGCGAAATCAAACGGAGCATATAAGTTTTCAGATTGCCAAGGCTTTCCTTTTTCAAAATTGTATTTAAACTTTCCGCTTTTAGGAAACAAATACACAATTAAAAAAGTAGTACAGATAAATAAAAGCCCCTTGTAAATTAAGGAATGGTTTCTATAAAGTTTATTAATAAAGTCTTTCATTTAATAGGTAAAGTAAATCAAATGTAATAAAATTATAGGCGTTAACCATTTATTATAATGAAGTAATCTTCCAAATTTCTACTAAAAAATCATTATTTTAGCCTATACTAAACTAAACACTTATATAATGAGTAAAGATGTTGTTATAGTTGCTGCTGCAAGAACACCAATAGGGAGTTTTATGGGTGCATTATCTACTGTAAGCGCCCCAAAACTAGGTGCTATTGCGATAAAAGGTGCTTTGGATAAAATAAATTTAAAACCCGAATTGGTAGAAGAAGTTTTGATGGGTAATGTGGTTCAAGCTGGAACCGGACAAGCGCCTGCAAGACAAGCTGCCATTTATGCAGGTATCCCAAATACAGTTCCATGTACAACAATAAATAAAGTATGCGCCTCTGGAATGAAAGCTGTAATGCAAGCAGCCCAAAGCATTGCTTTAGGCGATGCCAATATAATTGTAGCTGGCGGTATGGAAAACATGAGTTTAATTCCACATTACTTATACTCAAGAACTGGAACTAAATTTGGACCAACGACTTTAGTTGATGGTATGCAAAAAGATGGTTTAGTTGATGCTTACGATGAAAATGCTATGGGTGTTTGCGCCGATGCGTGTGCTACCAAATATGTATTTTCTCGTGAAGATCAAGATGCTTATGCCATTCAATCTTATAAAAGATCAGCTGCTGCCTGGGAAGCTGGTAAATTTAATAATGAAGTTGTTCCTGTAGAAGTACCTCAGCGCCGAGGAGAACCTATTATTGTAGTTGAAGATGAAGAATTTAAAAATGTACGCATAGACAAAATTCCGCAGTTACGTCCTGCATTTACTAAAGATGGAACAGTTACTGCTGCCAATGCATCAACCATTAATGATGGCGCTGGAGCTATTGTCTTAATGAGTAAAGATAAAGCCGAAGAACTAGGTTTAAAACCTCTTGCTACTATAAAAAGTTATGCTGATGCTGCGCATGAGCCAGAATGGTTTACAACCGCCCCTGCAAAAGCACTTCCAAAAGCTTTAAATAAAGCAAGCATTTCAATTAATGATGTTGATTTTTTTGAGTTTAACGAAGCGTTTTCTGTTGTTGGATTAGCTAATATGAAAATTTTAGGACTAAACGATAATAATGTAAATGTAAACGGAGGCGCAGTTTCATTAGGGCATCCTTTAGGTTGTTCAGGAGTTAGAATTTTAATCACCTTGCTAAATGTTTTAGAACAAAATAATGCAAAAATTGGAGCAGCTGCTATTTGTAATGGCGGTGGTGGTGCTTCTGCAATTGTTATAGAGCGTAATTAATTTTGAATGCAGTACGGAATTTGTAATTTAAGTATTGTTCCTTTAAGAGGAGAACCAGCTGATAGCAGCGAGCTTGTTTCGCAAGTTTTGTATGGAGACGTTTTCAAAATTATTGAACAACGAAAAAACTGGAGCAAAATAAGACTCGCTTTTGATGCTTATGAAGGGTGGGTAGACAATAAGCAATACCTTGAAATTAGTGAAGAAAATTATAAGTCATTAAAAAAAGAAACCCCTAAATTATCTTTAGATTTAGTAGAGTTTATTCAAGATACTAACCAGCAATTACATCCCATTTTATTGGGCTCTTCATTAAATGGTTTAACCCTATTAAATCATAAATTTGATGGCACTATTATTAAAAGTAAAAACCTTAAAGAAAACTTAATACAAACTGCCTTTTTATATTTAAACACACCCTATTTATGGGGTGGAAAAACACCTTTTGGTATTGATTGCTCTGGTTTTACCCAAATGGTCTATAAACTTAACGGTTACAAACTATTACGTGATGCATCACAACAGGCAACTCAAGGTGAAGCATTAAGTTTTATTGAAGAAAGTGAACCTGGAGATTTAGCCTTTTTTGATAATAATGAAGGTGCAATAACACACGTTGGTATTATAATGAAAGATAATTACATAATTCACGCCCATGGTAAAGTCAGAATTGATAGACTAGATCATTCTGGTATATATAATGTTGATAAAAAAATACATACACACAAACTTCGTGTTATTAAAAAAATAGTATAAAAAAAGCCGCAATTAGCGGCTTTTTTTTTATGGTTTTATTTATTTTTTAGTTCTCACCTTCAAGAAGTGCAACTTTTTCTTTTAAGCTTTTATACTTATCCGTTTCACCTAAAATACTATAAATATTCATTAAAGTTTTAGCTGCATTTATATTTTTTGGTGCAATTTCTAATGCTTTAGATAAATATGGAACTGCTTGTTTGTAAAGCCCTTGGCGCTCCTCTCTTAGTTCATCATACTTTTTATTATCTGCTTTAGAACTTCCTAAACTATTCATTTCTTGTATTAACGGTTCTTCTCTAGCCAATACTAATGCCGATAAGTTTATGTAAGCGTTAATGTATTCTGGATTTAATTCAATAGCTTTTTCATAACGTGCTTTAGCTTCTTCTGGTTGATTAGATTCTGAAGCAATAACACCTAGATTATATTGCAATTCAGCATTTTTAGGATCCATTTCAGTGGCTTTCTGTAAAAGCTTTTTAAACTCTTCCGTATTTCCCATTTTGTAATGCACATTAGCCTCTGATAAAACTAAATTAATATCGTCAGGACTCTCTGCCCTAGCCGCTTTCATTGCTTCAATGGCCTTTTCATTATCGCCATTACTAACATAAATAAGAGCAATATTCTTTATAATTTCAGGCTTTTTAGAATCTGTATTACGTGCACCAGGCTTTATGTGACTCTTAGCTTTCACATACAAATCTCTTGTATTTTTATCTAAAACTTCTTCTTCACCTGTTTCAACATTAGTGGCAAAAAATTCTTTTTCGATACCTGTATAACCTAAGCTTTTAAGCTCTTCGTACAACGGTAATGCTCTGTCAAATTCCTGAACATTTACTGCGGTTGCAGCGGCATAATAAAGGAACAAAGTATCTTTTTTTGTTACTCTGTATGATTTTTCAAAATACTTAGATGCTGTAGAATAATCTTTTTTACCATAAGCATCATTACCCGTTTTCAATAAAGTATTTACCATGTTAACTTTTAATTCGGCTATTTCAGACTTATACTCACTTTTAACTTTTTCCAAGTTATCTAAAGCTGAGTCCATGTCTTTTTCAGATCCTTTTCCTCCAGCATATAAAGCTTGTGCTGAAAGATAATAATATTTATCTTTTAGTTCGTCATCCATAGCAGACATAAGAGTTTCTGCTTGTTTTAAAGCTGATTTTGCCTCAGCATAATTTTCTGATTTAATAGCTTTTTCTACTGTCTTCAATTCTTTTTTTTGTGCAAATGAAAATGCACTAATTGAAAAAGCTAAAGCTACAATGATTTGTTTTTTCATTTTAAATAATATTAAGTTTAATTTTCAGTGTTATTGTCGTCTAGGTTATTATCAAGAGTTGTGCCATCATCTGAAGCCTCAATGTTCTCAACTGTTTCAGCATCTTCAACTTCATCTTCATCGTCGTCCTGCATTACTTTTGCAACAGCAGCTATAGAATCATTGGATTTCAAATTTATTAGTTTAACACCTTGTGTTGCTCTACCCATAACTCTTAAATCTGCAACTGCCATACGAATTGCAACACCCGATTTATTGATAATCATTAAATCATCTTCGTCGGTCACATTCTTAATGGATACTAAATTACCTGTTTTTTCTGTAATAGAAATAGTTTTAACGCCTTTTCCTCCACGGTTTGTAATTCTGTAGTCTTCTAAACTCGAGCGTTTTCCATAACCATTTTCAGAGACTACAAGAATATTACTTTCCATGTCATCAACAGCAATCATTCCTATAACTTCGTCTGTTTTTTCATTTTGCAAACGAATGCCTCTTACACCAGAAGCTCCACGTCCCATTGGGCGTGTTTTGGCTTCTTCAAAACGAATGGCTTTACCAGATTTTAGTGCCAGCATAACTTGACTTTCACCTGTGGTTAATTTAGCTTCTAATAAAACATCGTCTTCTTTAATTGTTATGGCGTTAATACCATTTGTTCTTGGACGTGAGTATTGCTCAAGTGATGTTTTCTTCACCTGGCCTTTTTTAGTTGCCATAATTACGTAATGACTATTAACATAATCTTCATCTTTTAAATCTTGAGTACAAATGAAAGCCATTACTTTATCGTCTTGCTCAATATTTATAAGGTTTTGAATAGCTCGACCTTTTGAGGTTTTACTACCTTCTGGGATTTCGTAAACACGCATCCAAAAACATTTTCCTTTTTGAGTGAAGAATAACATGTATTGGTGGTTTGTACCAACAAATAAATGTTCTAAGAAATCTTCATTACGTGTAGTAGATGCTTTTTGACCAACACCACCTCTATTTTGTGTTTTATATTCTGTTAAAGATGTACGTTTGATATAACCAGCATGCGAAATAGTAATCACAACTTTTTCATCAGGAATCATATCTTCAATACTTAAATCGCCACCAGCATATTCTATTACTGATCGACGCTCATCGCCATATTTATCTCTAACAACTTCTAATTCTTCCTTAATAATATCCATGCGACGCTCTTTCTTGTCCAAGATATCTTTAAGATCGATAATTGTTTTCATAATTTCATCATACTCAGAGCGTAATTTATCTTGCTCTAAACCTGTAAGTTGACGCAAACGCATCTCTACAATAGCTTTTGCTTGAATTTCAGAAAGTTTAAAACGTTCAATTAAATTATTTCTAGCTTCATCAGCATTTGATGATGCTCTTATGATTTTTATAACTTCATCAATATTATCTGAAGCGATAATTAAACCTTCTAAAATATGGGCGCGTTCTTCTGCTTTACGTAATTCATAGGTAGTTCGTCTTACAACAACGTCATGTCTGTGTTCAACAAAATAATGAATCAATTGTTTTAAGTTTAACATCTGCGGACGACCTTTTACTAGTGCAATGTTGTTTACACTAAATGAGGATTGTAACGCAGTATATTTAAACAATTTATTTAATACGATATTTGGGATAGCATCACGTTTTAAAACGTAAACAACGCGCATACCATTTCTATCAGATTCATCACGAATAAGAGAAATGCCTTCCAGTTTTTTATCGTTAACCAAATCAGCAGTTTTCTTAATCATATCTGCTTTATTAACTTGGTAAGGTATTTCGGTAACGATAATGCATTCTCGTCCAGCAACCTCTTCTATATTTGCTTTAGCTCGCATTACGATTCTTCCACGACCCGTATGAAAAGCTTCCTTAACACCATCATAACCATAAATGGTTCCTCCAGTTGGGAAATCTGGTGCTTTAACATGAGTAATTAATTCATCAATTTCAATATCTGGGTTTTCAATATAAGCTATGATTCCGTTTACTACTTCTGTTAAATTATGAGGCGGCATATTGGTTGCCATACCTACTGCAATACCAGAAGCACCATTTATTAATAGCCCAGGAATACGCGTTGGTAAAACTGTTGGCTCTTGTAAAGTATCATCAAAATTTAATTTATGGTCTACGGTTTCTTTATCAATATCTGCCAACATGTCTTCAGATATTTTCTGCATACGTGCTTCAGTATAACGCATTGCTGCAGGACTATCGCCATCAATAGAACCAAAATTCCCCTGCCCATCTACAAGCATGTAACGCAAACTCCATTCTTGAGCCATACGCACCATAGCATCATAAACTGATGTATCACCATGCGGGTGATATTTACCTAAAACCTCTCCAACTATTCTTGCTGATTTTTTGTGTGCCGAACTTGCTCTAACACCAAGTTCGTGCATACCGTAAAGCACACGCCTGTGAACTGGTTTTAAACCATCTCTTACATCTGGTAACGCACGTGACACAATGACTGACATTGAATAATCAATGTAAGCCGATTTCATCTCATCTTCAATGTTAATAGGAATCAATTTTTCTCCTTCTGCCATATAAAATTTTAGTTAAGTTTTTATCTGTATTTCAAAACATGCTAATATAAGAATTCCATGAGTCATAGTAAGACTATGACACATACTTTTTCATGTTTTTTATTAACAATTTATGGATGTTTTTTAGTTAATAAGTATCACTACAAAAGTTTTGATTTTATAAAGATTTTTTCGTCAATTAGCACCATACAGACATTTTTAGGTATAGTTTTTGACTTTAGTAAAATGTTTTACTATTTTTAATGCAGAAAGGATAAGAATATGGATGATAATTTTTCCCCAAGAGTAAAAGATGTTATTGCTTACAGCAAAGAAGAGGCATTGCGTTTAGGCCACGATTTTATTGGCACTGAACACCTAATGCTTGGGCTTTTACGTGATGGTGATGGTAAAGCAATTAACATTTTAAATGCACTAGATATTGATTTAAATCATTTACGCCGAAAAGTAGAAATATTAAGTCCTGCAAACCCAAATATAACTGTATCTTCAAATCAAAAAAAGAATTTACATCTTACAAGGCAAGCAGAACGCGCTTTAAAAACCACTTTTTTAGAAGCAAAACTATTTCAAAGCTCTTCAATAAACACGGCACATTTGTTGCTTTGTATTTTAAGAAATGAAAACGACCCCACTACCAAGCTTTTAAATAAGCTAAAAGTTGACTACGATAATGTTAAAGAACAATTTAAACTCATGATTACAAACGATAATAATTACATAGAACCAAAATCTGAATTTCAGGATGACGATGCAAACCCTGATGATGATGCTAGAAAAGACAATATATTTAATGCTCCAGCCGGAAAAACCAACAAGAAATCAAAAACGCCAGTTTTAGATAATTTTGGCCGCGATTTAACCGCTATGGCTGAGGAAGGAAAATTAGACCCCGTTGTTGGTCGGGAAAAAGAAATACAACGTGTTTCACAAGTTTTAAGTAGAAGAAAGAAAAATAATCCGCTTTTAATTGGTGAACCTGGAGTTGGTAAATCTGCCATTGCTGAAGGTTTAGCTCTTAGAATTGTTAAGCGTAAAGTATCACGTATTTTATTTAATAAACGTGTGGTAACTTTAGATTTGGCAAGTTTAGTTGCTGGAACAAAGTACCGTGGACAGTTTGAAGAGCGTATGAAAGCCGTAATGAACGAGCTTGAAAAAAATGACGATGTTATTCTTTTTATTGATGAAATTCATACCATTGTTGGCGCTGGTGGCGCAACTGGAAGTTTAGACGCTTCAAATATGTTTAAACCCGCTTTAGCGCGTGGCGAAATTCAATGTATTGGAGCTACAACATTAGATGAATACAGACAGTATATAGAAAAAGATGGTGCTTTAGAGCGTCGTTTTCAAAAGGTTATTGTAGAACCAACTACAGTTGAAGAAACTATAGAAATTCTTAATAATATAAAAGGTAAATACGAAGAGCATCATAATGTTGATTATACACCTGAAGCTATTGAAGCTTGTGTAAAATTAACAAACCGCTATATGACTGAACGTTTTTTACCAGACAAAGCTATTGATGCTTTAGATGAAGCGGGTTCTCGTGTTCACATTACAAATATTGATGTTCCTAAGCAAATTATAGAACTTGAAAAGCAACTAGAAGGCATAAAAGAAACTAAAAATGCCGTTGTAAGAAAACAAAAATATGAGGAAGCCGCTAAACTTAGAGACGATGAAAAACGTATAGAAAAAGAATTAGCTATTGCTCAAGAAAAATGGGAAGAAGATACCAAACAACATCGTGAAATTGTAACTGAAGATAATGTTGCAGATGTGGTTTCGATGATGACTGGGGTACCTGTAAACCGTATTGCACAAACCGAGATTAATAAACTTGCCGAATTACCTAATCTAATAAAAGGTAAAGTAATAGGTCAAGATGAAGCTGTTTCGAAAGTTGTTAAAGCGATTCAGCGTAATCGTGCTGGACTAAAAGACCCTAATAAACCAATTGGCTCATTTATATTTTTAGGACAAACAGGCGTTGGAAAAACACAGTTAGCTAAAGTTTTATCAAGAGAATTGTTTGATAGTGAAGATTCACTTGTTCGTATAGACATGAGTGAATACATGGAGAAATTTGCGATTTCGAGATTAATTGGCGCACCTCCAGGATACGTTGGTTATGAAGAAGGCGGTCAATTAACTGAAAAAATCAGAAGAAAACCTTATGCTGTGCTTCTTTTAGATGAAATTGAAAAAGCGCATCCAGATGTTTTTAATATGCTGCTTCAAGTTTTAGACGATGGCTATTTAACCGATAGTTTAGGGCGCAAAATCGATTTTAGAAATACCATTATTATTATGACTTCTAATATTGGCGCTCGTAAATTAAAAGATTTTGGAACAGGTATTGGTTTTGGAACGGCTTCTCAAAAAGCTCAAGAAGATTCGAACGCAAGAGGTATTATTGAAAATGCACTTAAAAAATCATTTGCGCCAGAGTTTTTAAATAGAATTGATGATGTTGTTGTATTCAATACCTTAGAGAAAGAAGATATTAATAAAATTATCGATATTGAACTTGAAAAACTCTTAACACGAATAAAAGGCTTGGGTTATATTTTAACATTAACCGATACCGCCAAAGGTTACATAGCCGAAAAAGGTTTTGATAAACAATATGGTGCACGTCCTTTAAAAAGAGCCATTCAAAAATATGTTGAAGATGCCTTGGCTGAAGAAATTGTAGCATCAAATCTTCAAGATGGTGATAAAATCAAAATTGATTTAAATAATAAAACTGAGGAATTAAAAATTTCTATTGAAAAAGCTGAAAAACCTACAGAGTCTTAATAAATCCAAAGTTAAACATATCAAAATCCTACATTCTAATTGAACGTAGGATTTTTTTTTTGACATAACTGTAACAAATAAAGAATACGACACTCTATACTATAACAATTTGTTTTTTTGACATCAACCACATTAAATACTGAGCAACTCGTTAACCTTTGTAAATCTGGAAACCAATCGGCACAATTGGAAATTTATAATAGATATTACAAAGCCATGTATAACGCATCTTTCAGAATTGTAAAAAACAATTTTGAAGCTGAAGATATTATGCAAAATTCATTTTTAATGGCGTTTTCAAAGTTAGAAAGCCTAAATGATTCTAAAATTTTTGGTCCCTGGTTAAAACGAATTGTTATAAATAATAGCATTTATCATTACAAAAAAAGTATTAAAAAAAATGAAGTTCCTTTGGATGATATGCTCTATAAAGTTGAAGATAATGCTAATGGGATTGAGAGTAATTATGAGTTTACAAACCTAAAAGCACAACAAGTTTTAGAAACCATGAAAACGTTAAAAGATAATTACAGAATAGCTTTAACACTAAATCTAATTGAAGGTTATGATTATGAGGAAATTAGTGCTATTATGAATATAAGTAATGCGAATTGTAGAACAACAATTTCTAGGGCTAAAGAAAGTTTACGACAAAAACTACAAACCGTTTTAGAATATTAAAAAATAGAAGATGAGTAAAAATAACATAAACAATTTATTTAAAAATTTGGAAAACACATTTGATGTTGATGTCCCCGAAACTGGACATGAAACACGTTTTCTAAATAAATTAAAAAATGAAAATAAGCAACCATTAAAAATTGTTAAAACAAAAACTAATTTCTGGAAACCTTTCATTGGTAT
Organism: Flavobacteriaceae bacterium; assembly: GCA_049791475.1. Lineage (GTDB taxonomy): Bacteria > Bacteroidota > Bacteroidia > Flavobacteriales > Flavobacteriaceae > CAXBID01. The sequence continues at coordinate 11,998 of JBAQZZ010000326.1, forward strand.
TGCTGCTTCTATAGCACTTATTTTTTCTGTTTTTATTTTTACCTCAAAAGCAGACAATACTACTGATCTAGCTAGTATTTCTCCAGAAATGGCAAAAACTGAAAGTTTATTTACAGCGACACTTTCAAAAGAATTAGAAAACCTTGATAGTGAAGACATGCCAGAATATCAAGAATTAATTGTAGATGTATTGTTTCAAATTAAAGTATTGGAAGAAGACTATAATCAACTCATTTTTGGCTTAAAAGAAGAACCAAATAATGAGTTAATCCTTTCTGCTATGATTTTAAATTTTCAAAATAGAATTGATGTATTGCAAGACACAAAAGATAAAATTGAAGCGCTAAAAAACTCAAATAATAAAGTAAAATTACTATAAATCAAAAATCATGAAAAAAACAATTACACTACTAACAATGTCTTTAATGTTTGTTAACATTATGAATGCCCAATTATGGGGAAACAAAAAAGTAAAAGGCAACGGAAATGTTGTTACAGAAACTAGAACAACTAGCGATTACGATGGTATTAAATGCGCTGGCTCCATGGATTTTATATTAGTATCTGGTAATGAAGGGAAAATAATATTAGAAGGAGATTCTAACCTACTAGAATATATTATTACTGAAGTAAAAGACGATAACTTAATAGTTAAAGTAAAAAAAGGAATCCATATGGATTACAAAAATAAGACTATAAAAATCACAATTCCTTTTAAAGATATAAGCCTAGTTTCTCTTGCGGGTTCTGGCGATTTATTCAATAAAGATATCATAGAAACTGACAAATTAAGTGTTTCCTTAGCTGGAACTGGAGATATAAAACTAGATATTAAAACTAATTTTGTTAAAGGTGCCGTTGCTGGATCTGGAGATTTAACCTTATCGGGTAATACTGATAAGTTAGAAGCTAAAATTGCTGGTTCTGGAGATTTTCATGGGTTTGGTTTACAAGCAAATGATACAGAGGTTGCAATTGCTGGTTCTGGAGACGCAAAAGTAGTTAGTAACAAAAATTTATCTGCAAGAGTTTCAGGTTCTGGAGATATTAAATATAGAGGAAACCCAAAATTAGATAAAAAAGTTGCAGGTTCTGGGAGTGTAACTAAAGATTAATTCCCTTTTCATCAATCAATAATTAAAGTCACTCAATGAGTGACTTTTTTTATTCATCTGATAATTTAGGTACTCTAAATAACAAAATAATTCCAACCAAAAAGAAAACAAATAAAAAGAATATAGCATATCGCATCGATTTATATTCTGATACAATAGCAAAAATAAGCATCCCTATTACTATCCCTATTTTTTCAGCAACGTCATAAAAACTAAAATACGATGTTGTATCTTCTGTTTCTGGTAAAAACTTTGAATAGGTAGAACGCCCCAAAGATTGCACACCGCCCATAACTAAACCAACTAAGCCTGCTGTTACATAAAACTGAATTGGAGTTTTTATAAAATATGCATAAACACAAAGGAACATCCATATAAAATTTACTGCAATAAGTGTTTTTATATTTCCGTACTTAGAAGAGGCTTTAGAGGTTAAAATTGCTCCGGCAATAGCAACTAATTGAATGACTAAAATACTAACTATTAATCCCGTTGTCTTTTCGCTATCTGACGCCCAATCAATTTCCTTTTCACCAAAATAAACAGCCATAAGCATTATAGTTTGCACTGCCATACTAAACACAAAAAAAGCATTTAAATATCGTTTTAACCTTAAATTTTGCTTCAACTGCTTCCAAACTTCTTTTAATTCTCTGAAACCATTAAATATAACATATTTTGTTACTTTGTGCCCAGATGAAACCCCTGATGGTAAAATATAGAATGTATATTGACTAAATAAAGCCCACCAAATACCAACGGTTATAAATGAATATTTCATCATTTTTATAGCGCCGGCTTCATCTTCCTGACTCATCACCATAGCTAAATTTATAACTAATAAAAGCACACTACCTATGTAACCCATAGAAAATCCTTTTGCACTAATACTGTCTTGTTGATCCTCAAAAGCTATATCTGGCAAATAGGAGTTATAAAAAACCAAACTTCCCCAATAACCAATCAATCCCATAAAATAAAATAACAAGCTCAAATGAATATAGTTTAAATCAAACCAATACAAACCAATGCAACCAGCTGAACCTAAATAGCAAAAGAACTTCATGAAATTCTTCTTATTTCCTACATAATCAGCAATACCAGACAAAATTGGAGACAAAAACACGACTACTAAAAACGTAAAAGCTGTAACCAGCATTATTAAAACCTCTTGCTTCATTTGGAATCCAAATGCAGAAACCAATTCGTCTTTTGAGTTAAATAATGAAGAATAAAAAAGTGGAAATATAGACGATGCAATAGTTAACGTGTATACCGAATTTGCCCAATCGTAAAACGCCCATGCATTTAGAAGTTTTTTACTTCCTTTTTTAAGTTGATTCATAAAAAAACTGCTCTTTTATTGAGCAGCTTCTAAAGTAATGAAATATTTTATTTTTAGTGTACTATTTATCTAAATGAGGTTATACCAAATTTTTTAGCTTCCTCCACCGCTCTTGGTGCTAAAGCTGTAAGGTTGGCTATACGCGAATCGTTTGAAGGGTGCGTACTTAAAAATTCCGGTGGTGCCTGTCCACCGCTATTGGCTTTCATACGCTTCCATAATTCAGCAGCTTCAGCAGGATTATAACCTGCAATAGCCATTAAAGTTAGTCCAATACTATCTGCTTCTGTTTCATGACTTCTACTAAATGGTAACATCACTCCTACTTGCGAACCGATACCATAATATTGATTAAACGCATTTCTAGATTGTTCATCTTGAATAGCAATATTACCAGCTAAAGCAACACCTTGTTGTACGTAAGCAGCACTCATACGTTGTTGTCCGTGATTCGCTAAAGCATGAGCTACCTCATGACCCATAATTGCTGCAACACCAGTTTCGCTATTTGCAATTGGCAAAATACCTGTATAAAAAACAATTTTTCCACCAGGCATAGCCCAAGCATTAACTGTTTTATCATCAACTAAATTATATTCCCATTTGTAATCCTTTAAATAGCCTTCATTACCATTAGCATTTAACCAGCGTTCTGCTGCAACTGCTATTCGCTGCCCTACACGTGTTATCATTTCAGAATCTTTTGTTCCTGTTACTACTTTATTTTCTGTTAAAAACTGATCGTATTGAGCAAAAGCTGTTGGAAACAATTGAGAATTTGGCACTAAAGCCATAGTCTTTTTACCCGTAAACGGATTTGTTGCACACGATAGAATTAATAATAAAATTCCTGATACTATAAGTGCGTTTTTAAATTTCATCATTATATGTTTTAAATATTTTATAAAAATACAAAAATCGTTCCTTTAAATTTAAGACACATAAAATTTTTATTAGTCACATGTATTATAAAAGACATTGCTTTAGTTAAAGTGTTATGTTTTTAATTATTTACGACTTATTTTAGTAGAAAAAATATAAGAAATGAAAAAGTTAATAGTTATTTGTCTGGGTTTACTGGTGTTTAACTGCAAAGGTAATGCGCAAAAAGAAGTGAAAAAAGTTTATGAAGTATCGAAAACAGATGCGGAATGGAAAGCCCAATTAACCGACAAGGAATATTATGTATTAAGAGAAGCTGGAACTGAACGTCCTTTTACAAGTCCGCTTAATAAAAACTACAAATCTGGTGTTTATGTATGTAAAGCTTGCGAAACTCCACTTTTTAAGAGCGAGCATAAATTTGATTCAGGAACAGGATGGCCTAGTTTTGATAGAGAAATTACAGGTAATGTAGCTTATGGTACAGATTCTAAATTAGGCTACAGTAGAGATGAAGAACATTGTGCCACTTGCGGCGGGCATTTAGGACATGTTTTTAATGATGGTCCAAAAAACACAACAGGAAAACGCCATTGCATTAATGGTGTATCGCTAAAATTTATTCCAGAAAATGAGTAATTATAAAGTAACTAAAACAGAAGATGAGTGGCGCAAGCAACTTAGCGAGGAAGAATATAGAATATTAAGGCAAAAAGGAACAGAGCGGCCACATACAGGCAAATTCAATCTTCACTTTGAAAAAGGGGCTTACGTTTGTGCTGGATGTAAACAACAGTTATTTGAAAGCGATAGTAAATTTGATGCACACTGCGGTTGGCCTAGTTTTGATGAATCTATTAAAGGCACCGTGGAGTATGTTCTTGATAAAACTCATAGCATGACGCGCACAGAAATTGTGTGCTCCAATTGTGGTGGGCATTTAGGACATGTTTTTAACGATGGCCCCACAGAAACTGGAACACGTTACTGCGTAAATTCAGTAAGTATCGATTTTAAAACAGAAGATGAATAACTCTTATTTAAATAGTGTTATTAAACAATTTGAATATTACAAAAGTTTAGGTGATAAAACTTTTAATCAGCTTTCATTTGACGAATTACAAAATGAAATTGCTGATGATGCTAATTCCATTTCAATTATAGTAAAACACATGGTTGGAAATATGTTAAGCCGATGGACTAATTTTTTAACTGAAGACGGTGAAAAGGAATGGCGAAAACGAGATAGAGAATTTGAAGACACCTTTGAAACCAAAGTGCAATTAATTGCAAGTTGGAATACCGGTTGGCAATGTTTATTTGATGCTATAAAACCTTTAACTGAAAATGATTTAGAACGTATAATTTATATTCGAAATCAAGGTCATACAGTTACAGAGGCAATAAACAGACAATTAGCACATTATTCTTATCATACAGGGCAAATTGTGTTTTTAGGAAAAGTTTTAAAAGGAAAAGAATGGAAATCGCTATCTATTCCAAAAGGACACTCTTCAAAGTATAATCAAGACAAATTTAGTAAAGAAAAAGGGAGACGCCATTTCACAGATGATTTGTAAAAATTAAGTCGCAGTATTCAGTCTCTGTTGGCAGTAAGTTTTCGTTGCAACAATAGAACTTACGTGAAACAACAAGATTATTAGTGATTTTTTTCGCACAAAGCCGCTAACGTGCTTCGCAGAAAGATATAGCGGAAAGCCTGTCCCAATTTTTCATCGGGATCGCCCAAAAAAAATTATGCCTTAAACTTCTTCTTAAAAGGTCTGATAATTAATCGAGCTTCTCTATCAAAACGTACATAATTATATACCCAATTTATAAATACCACCATACGGTTTCTAAAACCTATTAAAAAAAACAAGTGTACAAACATCCAAACATACCATGCAAACACACCTTGAAATTTCCAGTTTTTTAAATCAACAACCGCTTTATTCCTGCCAATGGTTGCCATAGCACCTTTATCTTTATAACTAAAAGGTTTCATGGGTTTGTTTTCAATTAACTCTAATAAATTGTCCCCCAATTGCTCGCCTTGTTGAATAGCAGGTTGTGCCATCATAGGAAATCCATTAGGAAATTCATCACTCACCAAACAAGCTATATCACCTATAGCAAAAATGTTATTAAATCCTTTTATTTGATTAAACTCATTAACTAATAAACGGTTTCCTCTAGTTACAAATTCTTCAGCATCTAAACCTTTTATAGTAGCACCTTTTACACCTGCTGCCCAAACTACGGTGGCTGTTTTAATAGTTAAATCGGTATTTGTGGTTACTGTTTTTCCATCGTAGTTAGTCACTCTTACATTTTTCCATACTTGCACGCCCAGTTTTTCTAGAAAATCTTCAGCTTTTTGCGAAGCTTTTGCACTCATCCCTTTTAAAATACAATCGCTAGACTGAATGATGTTTATTTGTACTGCTCTTGTATCTAAATCTGGATAATCCTTTGGTAAAATACCTTTTTTAATTTCAGCTAAAGCACCACTTGTACTTCTTGTTTTGATAATTTTTTTGCTAAAGCAATTCCAGCAAAACCACCTCCAATAATAACGACTCTTGGATAACTTGTTCTTGGTATATTCATAAATAAGATAGTTGCAAAACAAAGGTACTAAAACGAGGGTAGATTCCCTTATTCAAGGGAATGACAAACTCAACGGAAACCTTGAGAAAAAAACTCAAGGAATTTTTTGCGATTTAGCGTGTTCTTAATTCTTTATTCAAAATCGATTTCGTAAATTCGTATCCTAAAATTTAACACATGAGTAAATACGATATTATAGTTCTTGGAAGTGGTCCTGGCGGTTATGTAACAGCTATTAGAGCATCACAATTAGGTTTTAAAACTGCTATTGTTGAAAAAGAAAGTTTGGGTGGCGTTTGTTTAAATTGGGGTTGTATTCCAACTAAAGCGTTACTAAAATCGGCTCAAGTATTTGAATATCTCAAACATGCTGAAGATTACGGTTTAAAAGTAAAAGATGCAGAACACGATTTTGATGCTGTTGTAAAACGTAGCCGTGGTGTTGCTGATGGCATGAGTAAAGGTGTTCAGTTTTTAATGAAGAAGAATAAAATTGACGTTATAGAAGGTTACGGAAAACTAAAACCTGGCAAAAAGGTTGATGTTAATGGTACAGAATATAGCGCAGATAATATCATTATTGCAACAGGTGCTCGCTCTCGTGAGTTACCAAGTTTACCACAAGACGGTAAAAAAGTTATTGGTTATAGAGAAGCCATGACATTGCCAAATCAACCTAAAAAGATGATTGTAGTTGGCTCTGGAGCCATTGGCGTTGAATTTGCTTATTTCTACAACTCAATGGGAACTGACGTTACTATTGTTGAATATTTACCAAATATAGTTCCTGTTGAAGATGAGGATGTTTCGAAACAATTAGAACGTTCATTCAAAAAATCAGGAATTAATATTATGACTTCTGCTGAAGTTACTAAAGTTGATACTTCAGGTAAAGGCGTTAAAGCTACCGTAAAAACTAGTAAAGGCGAAGAAATTCTTGAAGCTGATATTATTTTAAGTGCCGTTGGTATTAAAACAAATATTGAAAATATTGGATTGGAAGATGTTGGTATTGTGGTAGATAGAGATAAAATTATTGTCAACGATTTTTATCAAACTAACATTCCTGGGTATTTCGCCATTGGTGATGTTACGCCTGGTCAAGCATTAGCGCATGTAGCTTCTGCAGAAGGTATTCTTTGTGTAGAAAAACTTGCTGGACAACATGTTGAACCTTTAGACTACGGAAACATTCCAGGTTGCACTTATTGCTCACCAGAAATAGCTTCAGTTGGTTTAACTGAAAAACAAGCAAAAGATAAAGGATTAGATATTAAAGTTGGTAAATTCCCATTCTCAGCTTCTGGAAAAGCGAGTGCCAGTGGAAACAAAGAAGGCTTTGTAAAAGTAATTTTTGATGCCAAATATGGCGAATGGTTAGGTTGCCACATGATTGGAGCTGGCGTAACCGATATGATTGCCGAAGCTGTTTTAGGAAGAAAACTTGAAACTACTGGGCATGAAGTATTAAAAACTGTTCACCCGCATCCAACAATGAGTGAAGCAGTTATGGAAGCTGTAGCTGCAGCTTATGATGAAGTGATACATTTGTAGCCCCTCCTAGCCTCCCCAAAGGGGAGAAATGCTTACTCTTGTGGAAAATAAATAAAAATGTGATTCAATTTGAATCGCATTTTTTTGTTTAAAACTTTATATGACTATCAGATAGTTTGCACATGAAGTTAACTTAACTTTTAAGTCTTCTAAAAAAACTCCTCCCTCTATCCCTCCTTTTTAGGAGGGAAGAAATCGTTTCCCCTCTAAAAAGAGGAGATTAAGGGGTGTGTAGGGCTAAATTTAGCCGTAAATCGTATATTATTAGGAGCGAAATTAAAATCAATACCTGTTTCTAAAGAGAATGATTCTATAACATCAAATTGAACTCTAAATCTATATCAAGTTCTTCTTGAAATTCTCACAATGAAATTTTAAGTAAAAACGAAAACTAATATGATTTAAAATTCCTAAGTGAAAAACTATAATTTATAACCTAAACCAATAAAGAGTCCGTTAGGAGTTATTTCTTGAAAACCAAGCGTATATTTTAAATGAACATCTAACTTTGATGTGATATTATACGCAGTACTTAAATCTGCTCGTATTTTTAACTTATTTGTAAAAAAATCGAAAAAGTAATTAATACTAGGACCAACCATAACATCAAAATTATGCGCCATTTCATATTTAACGTAAATAGGCGCGTTTAAAAATTTAAAATCATTAAGTCCTATATATAATATTTCTGGTTGAATAGACAGTGATCCATCAATTTCAAAATCGAAAAACACACCGCCATAATAACCAGTTTCTGTGTCTTGATTAAAACCAAAGTTATTTTCATTAACATTAAAAAAAGTAAAATTTAATCCGCCTTTTACTCCAATATCTAAATGAGATTGCGCTTTTGAAGTCATACTTCCAAAAAAACATAAAAAGAAAATAACAATAATTTTCATTTGGTACTTTTTAGTGAAACGATTAAAACTAGCGAAAAAGTATGTAGCCAAACAATAATTAATCTATAAAACTTTGTATTGCCAGTTCGTAGCTTTGAAGCCCAAAACCTAAGATAACACCCTTAGCGTTTGGCGAAATAAAAGATTGATGACGAAACTCTTCTCTACCAAAAGTATTAGAAATATGAACTTCAACCACAGGGGTTTCTATAGCTTTAACAGCATCGCCAATTCCAATTGAAGTGTGTGTATATGCCCCAGCATTTAAAATAATACCTTCGTGATTAAAACCAACTTCTTGAATTTTATCAATAAGCTCGCCTTCAATATTTGATTGAAAATAATCAATTTCAACGTTTTTATATTTACTCTTTATTCTATCTAAAAATTCTGTAAAAGATAGACTTCCATAAATATTAGGCTCTCTTTTACCTAGTAGATTTAAGTTAGGGCCGTTTATGATGATTAGTTTTTTCATAAAGTAAATATATTAAAATTTGAGCATAAAAAAAGGAAGCTATGTAGCTTCCTTTTTTTTATCTTTTCTAATTGCAATTACCAAGCATACCCAAGGGATACACCTAAACTTATTGCAGCTGAACTTAAAGAAACCGCTAAGTCATCAGAATTTCCGGCTATATATCCCAAACCTGCAAATGTATCTATAACAAAATGTTCTCCTAAAATCCATTGATGTCCAATTTCCCCTCCTATTGTAAAGAAACCTGCAGAGTTATTAAAATCATCTTCAAGGGCAAAATAACCAACAGATGGACCTGCATGCCAACCTCTTAAAGCCTCTCCACTTGAAAAATAAAATCTGTATTCAGCTCCTGCTCCAAAACCTGAAACATCAGAAATGTTATAATACAAACCAGCTATAGTTAAAGTTTGTTTATCACTAGTTGAAAATTCGTATCCAGCATTGGCTACTCCAAATGCTAAACCAACAGGGTTCAATTTCACAGCCTGCTCTTGAGCATCAACTGTGGATAATCCAAACACAGCAATTGCTGCAAATAATAATAGTTTTTTCATGATTAAATTAATTTAATTTGGTTAATAATTATAACAAACCTAAGTTGAAGATTTTTAATAAACAAGAAAAAAAAGCTTATTATTCATTATTTTCTTACACTAAAACTAATAAATAATCATTTAATCGTAATAAAATAGCGGATTACCGATGTTTATCTATTTTTAAGTGAATTATTGCAAAAACACTGGTTTGTAAGAAAAAAAACACTTAAAAGTTAGTGTTTCAAAACCTACTTTACAAATACACATATTAATTATTTACATTATTTTTACTAATATGAAATGGCAACAAGCACTCAAAGATTATAAACTCTATTTAAAAATAGAACGTGGATTATCTAAAAACTCAATTGATAATTATTCTAGAGATGTAAAAAAGTTAATAGATTATTTAGAAAACCATACTATTTCTATTTCACCAGTTAGTATTACTTCTGAAACTGTACAGCAATTTATATACGAAGCTGCAAAAAATGTAAATGCGAGGTCACAATCGCGATTAATTTCAGGTTTACGGAGTTTTTTTGATTATTTAATTTTTGAGGATTACAGAAATACTAACCCTTTAGAACTCATTGAATCTCCAAAAATTGGCAGGAAATTACCCGATACATTATCCGAAGAAGAAATAGATACACTAATTAAGGCTATCGATTTAAGCAAACCTCAAGGTGAACGAAATAGAGCTATTTTAGAAACACTTTATGGCTGTGGCTTGCGTGTAAGCGAACTTATAAATTTAAAATTATCTGATTTGTTTTTTGATGAAGGTTTTATTAAAGTCACTGGAAAAGGCGATAAGCAACGTTTTGTACCCATTGTTGAGATTACCCAAAAATACATTAATATTTACAGAACTGAAGTTCGTTGCCATTTAAATATTCAAGCTGGATTTGAGGATACATTATTCTTAAACAGAAGAGGAAAACAGCTCACCAGAGCCATGATTTTTACGATCATAAAACAACTCGCAGAAAAAATCGGACTAAAAAAAAGTATTTCGCCTCATACGTTTAGACACTCTTTTGCTACACATTTATTACAAAACGATGCCGATTTACGGTCTATTCAACTCATGCTTGGGCATGAAAGTATAACTACTACTGAAATTTATGTTCACTTAGATAAAAGTCATTTAAAGGGTGTTATGGAAAAGTTTCATCCTAGAAAGTAGTTATTAGTCATAAAACGGAAATGCAAATTATTTTTTTCTGCGTTGACCCGTGAAACCCGCAGGATGTTTTTCCACGTTCGCTTCTGTTTTTCCACGTTCGCTTCTGTTTTTTCCCGCTGATTACGCTGATGTCCGCTGATTTTTTTTTTGATTGTCCGTATAATGTTTTTTTCTGCGTTGATCCGTAAAATCTGCGGGATGTTTTTTTATCTATTATGAGATTCCTGCTTTCGCAGGAATAAGTTACTTAGCAATATTTACCGCTCTAGTTTCCCTGATAACCGTAACTTTTACTTGCCCCGGATAGGTCATATCTGTCTGAACCTTTTGAGAAATACTAAATGATAAATCTGCTGCTTTTTGATCATCTACTTTTTCGCTTTCAACAATAACTCTTAGTTCTCTTCCTGCTTGAATTGCATAAGCTTTTTTAACACCATCAAAACCAAAAGCTATATCTTCTAAATCTTTTAAACGCTGAATATAACTATCTAAAACTTGACGACGTGCTCCTGGACGCGCTCCAGAAATAGCATCACAAACTTGTATAATTGGCGATATTAAAAATTTCATTTCTACCTCATCGTGATGTGCTCCTATAGCATTACATACTTCATCTTTCTCACCAAACTTTTCTGCCCATTGCATACCTAAAATAGCATGAGGCGTTTCCATATCTGCTTCAGCATCTGGCACTTTTCCTATATCGTGAAGTAATCCAGCACGTTTAGCTAACTTAGGATTTAAACCTAATTCGGCTGCCATTACACCACAAAGTTTGGCAACTTCACGCGAGTGTTGTAGTAAGTTTTGTCCGTAAGAAGAACGGTATTTCATTCTTCCTACCATTTTAATAAGCTCTGGATGTAAATTATGAATTCCTAAGTCGATTACCGTACGCTTACCAACTTCTATAATTTCTTGCTCAATTTGCTTTTGAGTTTTCTTAACTATTTCTTCAATTCTGGCTGGGTGAATTCTACCATCTGTTACTAATTTATGTAATGATAAACGTGCAATTTCTCGTCGCACAGAATCAAAACATGATAAGATAATTGCTTCAGGCGTATCATCAACAATAATTTCCACACCTGTTGCAGCTTCAATAGCACGAATATTTCGACCTTCACGACCAATAATACGCCCCTTAACATCATCAGATTCTATGTTGAAAACAGATACACAATTGTCAACTGCTTCTTCAGTTCCTATACGTTGAATGGTATTTATTATGATTTTTTTAGCGTCTTGTTCTGCCGTTAATTTTGCCTCTTCTAATGAACTTTGGATGAAAGCCATAGCATCATTTTTAGCTTCTCCTTTTAAAGATTCTACTAATTGTTCTTTAGCTTCTTCCGCAGAAAGACTAGAGATTACTTCTAGTTGCTGTACTTGGCTTTTATGAAGTTTATCAAGTTCGTCTTGTTTCTTCCCAATGACATCAATTCTATGATTATAATCTTTTACTTTACTTTCTAAACTTTGATTTAATTTTGTGCTTTTTGAAAGTTCGCTTGATATTTGTGATTCCTTATCACGGGTTCGCTTTTCAGCTTCACCCATTTTCTTATCGCGATCTAAAATCACTTTTTCGTGCTCGCTTTTAAGTTCTAAAAATTTTTCTTTGGCTTGAAGAATCTTGTCTTTTTTAATTGACTCGCCTTCAATATTAGCTTCTTTAAGAATTGAAGTTGCACTTCTTTTTGCTTCTTTTATGAGTTTTGAAGCATTGTTTTTTTCGAGTGTTTTGGCTATTATAAAGCCTATTATTAGCCCTAATATAACACCACCTACTGCAAATATAATTGAGTTATCCATCGTTTATTTAGTTGATTATAGTATATAAAAAAGCCTACACCAGTATAAAGTTTTGTATAAACTCCTTAAAAACAAGTTTAGGGCTAACAAGCTGATCAAGGATCTGCTAGGTACCGAAATAAATCAATACATGCAGCCTGCTTTTACAACTTAAACTCACCCTTTTTAAAGAATTAACGTTGAGTTTATCAAAAAAAATAACCAATGTAGGCAGTAACTTTTTAGTTTATTTTAAAGAACGTTTTAAGAGACTAAACTAGAATGTAATAATTTATTTAACGCATTTAGTTTTTCTTCTACGTGCGCATTTACATTCGTTTTATCTATAGACTTCTGCTCTACTTGAGATGCAAATTGTAAGGCACACATGGCCAATACATCTTGTTTATCTCGAACAGAATAACTTTGCTCAAATTGCTTTATCATCACTTCAATATTCTTTGCTGCTTTACGGAGCCCTTCTTCTTGACTCGCTTCAATAGTTAAAGGATATACTCTATTTGCTATTGATAGCTTTATTTTAAGCTTTTCTGACATTGAATTGATTTACTTTAATCTGAGAGTTGCCCAATACAATGGTCAATATCTCTAATTAATGCGTTTATTTTAAGCTTAGTTTCTCTTTTATTATCGTCACTACCAAGCATTGAATTTGCAATTTTAAGAGCTTCGTACTTTTCTTCCCAATTTGCTATATGCGATTTCTGGTCTTGAATGTCTCGCTTTGAAACTTCTAATTCTTCATTCAGTTTCAAATTAGCACGCTTTAAAAGCTCTAGTTTATGTAATACTTTGCTAATTTTGTTTTCTAAAGAATCTACAATATCTTCAATATTACTCATTTACAAAATTCAATACTAATAACACAAAGTTAACATACCTTGGTATAAATAACAATTGTTTTTTCATAAAATTTCAAATAAAGCGTTATTACTCACAATCAGCACAATGGCTTGATTTTTGTTTTATTCTTTGCGTTTTCATGTCAAATTGATATTTTAGCCACAACTTACTTATTTATGCGAATCATCCTTTTTATTTTTTTAGCGTTCTCAATTTTAACGCATGGTCAAAATAATTATCCTCAAGATTATTTTAGCAGCCCTTTAGAAATTCCTTTGGTGCTTTCTGGCACATTTGCAGAATTACGGACAACACATTTCCATTCGGGTTTGGATATAAAAACCCAACAGCGTACAGGCTTAAAAGTTAAAGCTTGTGCCGATGGATTTGTAAGCAGAATTAAATTATCTCATTTTGGCTACGGAAAAGCTATTTACATTACACACCCGAATGGCTACACCACGGTTTATGCTCACTTACAGAAGTTTGCACCAGACATTGAAGCTTTTATAAAAAAGAAACAATATAAAAAGGAATCCTATGAAATCGAGTTGTTTCCATCTGCTGAAGATATTCCTATTACTAAAGATAGTTTAATTGCTTACAGCGGAAATACTGGTGGATCGGGTGGACCGCATTTACATTTTGAAATTAGAGATAATGCAGAACGCCCAATAAACCCAATGCTTTTTGGTATGGATGTAAAAGACACAACAGCGCCTTTAATAAAATCTATTTACGCCTACCCTATTGATGATAATGCTTTTATAAATACATCGAATACTAAACAAAAACTAAGCTTAATTCCTTTACAAAATGGTGATTATGTGGTTAAAAATATTGAAGCTTACGGCACTATTGGTTTTGGTATTGAAACTACAGACAGACAGGATTTGGCAGCAAACTCAAACGGTGTCTATAACATTCAAACGTTTATAAATGGAAAACGAAATTTTGAATTAGATTTTAAAAAATTCTCATTTAGTGAAACAAAACATATTAATGGTTTAATTGATTACGAAGAATACCATACAAATAGCAGACGTATTCAAAAATTATTTAAAAAAAACATACCGCTAAGTATCATTAAACCCATTTTAAATAACGGTTTTATAGCTGTTGAAGACAGTACAAACTTGGTATATAAAATTAGAGTTTCAGATTATAAAAACAACGAATCGTGGGTTACCATAAGTATAAAAGGCACAAAAGAAACTGTTTCTAAACCTGAAATTAAAAAAACAACGCCTTACTTCGTAAAGGCAGATCAAACTGTTAATCTAAAGAAAGAAAAAATAGCCGTCGATTTTCATAAAAACACCTTTTACGATGATTTTTATTTAGATTTTGAAGTGTCGAACGATACTTTAAAACTACACGAAGATACTGTTTTTGCGCAAAAAAACTTTAATATAACGTACGACGTTTCAAATTATAAAACAGAAGATAAAAATAAACTTTACATAGCCAGATTAATTGGATACAAGAATTTTCCTGCCTATACAAACACCAAAAGAAAAGGTAATTTATTAACGGCAAGCACTAATACTTTAGGTACTTATGCGCTAACTACAGATTCTATAAAACCAATAATAAAGCCTATTAATTTTAAAGATGGCCAGTGGCTAAGTAACTATCGTTATTTAAAAATTAAGATTGATGATGATGGTTCTGGAATTTCAAATTACAGGGCAACCATTAACGGAAAATGGATTTTGATGGAATATGATTATAAGACCAAAACGCTTACTTACGATTTTAATGATGGTGTAGTAAACGAAACTAAAAATAATTTAAAAGTAATTGTCACCGATAATGTTGGAAATAATTCTACTTTTGAAACGTTATTTTACCGTAAATAAAAGCAACCAACCATTTGAAAGCTAAAACTTTATTTTTTTTACTCTTTTTTTTATCAATAATTGGAGTTGTACAATCTCAAATAGCTACCGTAAAAGGTATTATTTTAAACGAAAACAACCTACCTATTTCAAATGTTAATGTAAAAGCAGGTCGTTTAGGAACCATAACAAATAGTAATGGTTTTTACAAAATAGAAATTGCGGCAAATGATGATATATCTGTTGAATTTACGCATATCTCATTCAAAAAAATTGTTGTTACATTCAACTTAAAAGACGGCGAAACATTTGAGTTTAATCCTGTTATGAATACATCTATTGAACAAATAGCAACGGTCATTGTGAATAGTAGCAGACGAAAAGAAGTTGAAGGTATTATTACTTTAAACCCTGAAACTATTAGAAAAATTCCTGGTGCAAATGCTGGAGTTGAAAACTTACTACTCACACTTCCAGGAGTTAGCAACAATAATGAATTAAGCACACAATATTCTGTACGTGGAGGAAATTACGATGAAAATTTAGTGTATGTAAACGATATAGAAGTATATCGCCCATTTTTGATTCGTTCAGGTCAACAAGAAGGCTTAAGTTTTGTAAATACCGATTTGGTACAAAACGTTGAGTTTTCGGCTGGTGGTTTTCAAGCAAAATATGGCGATAAATTATCATCTGTTTTAGATATCACTTATAAAAATCCATATCAATTTGAAGTCAATGCCGACATAAGCTTGCTTGGTGGAAGCCTATCTATTGAGAATATTAGTAAAGATTCTAAATTTTCCGCCATAGTTGGTGGGCGTTATCGCGATAATAGTTTATTGGTTGATGCGCGAGAAACAGAAACTAACGTTAAACCTGTTTTTGCAGATTTACAAGGCTATTTCACCTATAAATTTACTAATAAATTTCATTTAAGTTTTTTAGGAAACGCTTCATTAAATAAGTACAATTTTGAGCCACAAACTAGACAAACCAACTTTGGAACATTAGCAGATCCTATTGCGCTTTTAGTGTTTTATGAAGGCCAAGAAAAGGATAAATATCAAACCCTTTTTGGAGCCTTTAAAGGCACCTATTTTGCCAACGATGATTTAACATTAAAGCTAATCGCATCAACTTATCATACCACCGAAGAAGAGTATTTCGATATTTTAGGGCAATACAGACTTGGCGAAGTGAACACTAATATTGGTAATGAAGATTTAGGCGAAGTTGAATTTAGCGAAGGCGTTGGCAGCCAATTAAATCATGGACGAAACGATTTAGATGCATTAATAACCAATATAGAACACAAAGGCGATTTTAAAATTGATGATAACCGTTTTGAATGGTCTGTAAAATATACGCATGAAGATATTCGCGATCGTTTAATAGAATGGGAAGTTATCGATTCTGCGGGGTTTTCAATACGACCGCCAACGTTTCCAATAAACGAGCAACCTTACGAACCTTTTACTAGCCCTTTAGAACCATTTCAGAATATACGTGCTACAAATAGCACTCAAATAAATAGGATACAAGCTTATGGCCAATGGAGTAAACGCTCTACTTTGGGCTCAAGTGATGTTTGGTATAATGCAGGTGTTAGAGTTCATAATTGGTCTGTAAATGGTGATGGTATTGCATCATCAAACCAAACTGTTTTTAGTCCGCGCGCACAATTCGCCATAAAACCATCTTGGGAAAAAGATATGCTTTTTCGAATTGCTACTGGTTTGTATTATCAACCGCCTTTTTATAGAGAACTTCGTGATAGAAATGGGGTTGTTCAACCCAATGTAAAAGCTCAAAAATCGTTTCATATTGTTATAGGTAATGACTATAGTTTTGAAATGTGGGACAGACCTTTTAAATTAACAACAGAGTTATATTACAAAGGCTTAACTGATGTAAATCCATACACTTTAGAAAATGTTCGAATTCGCTACAGAGCAGATAATAGTGCTGTTGCTAGAGCCTACGGTTTAGATATGCGTTTGAATGGTGAATTTGTTCCAGGAACAGAATCATGGTTTAGTTTTGGCTATTTAAAAAATGAAGAGAACATTGATGATAGAGGTTATATTTCAAGACCAACAGACCAACGTTTAAAATTTGCAGCACTTTTTCAAGATTACGTTCCTAATGTTCCTAACCTTAAGGTATATCTTAATTTAGTTTACAATACTGGTTTACCAGGAGGCTCACCAAGTTATGCAGACCCTTACGAATATCAAAACCGATTGCCTGCTTATAAACGTGCCGATTTAGGTTTACAATTTGTTTTAGTAGATGGGAAAAAACAATTTAAAAGTGGTTGGAAAAAACCATTTAAAGAATTAACTTTTGGTTTTGAAATTTATAACATCTTTGATGCACAAAACTCAATAACAAATACATGGGTTAGAGATGTGTATAGTAAACGCCAATACGCAATACCTAATTACTTAACACCTCGTGTTTTTAATGTGAGGACGACCATGAAATTCTAGTTTTTTCACTTCTTTATGAATAAAGTAATTCTAAATATTTGTCTGTTTTTTATCCTTACGAATATTACATATGCTCAAAAAGCAAACTTTAAGACTGGTACACCTAAAGTTAAAAATTATTATACCGAAATAAAGTATAAGAATCTAAAAGGCAAGATAATTATTCCCGTTACCATTAATAATAAAACCTATAATTTTCTTTTTGATACTGGTGCTCCAAATTTAATTTCAAAAAATATTTGGGAGAAAATAAATTCTAAATCTATTAAAAGTATCTCTATATCTGATGCTAATCAGAAAAAACAGGATATGGTTTTGGCAACTATTCCAATGCTTACTCTTGGTAATGTTACATTTAAAAATACGAGTACTTTAGTTTTTACAGGTGAAAATAATTTACTTTTTGATTGTTATAAAATAGACGGTATTATTGGCAGTAACCTATTAAGAAAATCTATTGTTCAAATAAAATCAAAAGATGAATTAATTATTTTAACAAACAACACTAAAAAACTCCAACTTGAGGCTGCCAATAAATCAAAATTAACCCTCGTAGGAAAACAAAGTAGTCCATACATTAATATAAATCTAAAAGGTGAAAGTTCAGGGAGCGAAATACTTTTATTTGATACAGGTGCCAGCGGATTTTATGATCTCAATAAAAGACACTTTGAAACATTTGATAAAAAAAATATTACGCAAACTCTTTCTAAGGCCAATGGTTCATCTAGTGTTGGATTATTTGGTGTGGCTAATAAAAGTGAACAATATAGAATCAGGGTTGCTGAACTTAAAATAAATAACTATGTATTTAAAAATGTAATTTCTATAACGGGTAATGATAACAATTCTAGAATAGGGTCTGATATTTTAGATTACGGAATTGTAACTTTAGATTTTAGGAAAAAACTATTTTATTTTGAAGGGTACAAATCTGTTGTTGATTTAAACGAAAAGCTTTTAGGATTTTCTCCAACTATTGAAAACAATAAACTTGTGGTTGGATTTGTTTGGGACGATTCATTAAAAGATAAAATTGAATTTGGTGATGAGATTATAGAAATTAATGAGATTAACATTCAAGAAAACGATATTTGTGATTTGATTACTAAAAAATCACTTTTCGAAGACTATGCTATTTTAAATTTCACTTTTATAAACCCAAAAGGTAAAAAAACTAAATTAACACTTAAAAGAGAGCTAAATGGCAAGTGAATCAAACATACTAAATAAGGCAGAATTTAACCCAAAGATTAAATCTTATATTTTACTAGTTGTTTTTTTTTATTTATCAGTATTATAGCTATTCCTATTTTAATTATTTGGCTTCTAGGACTTAGTGTCAATACATGAGCAAGCGGTATTATGAAAATTTAGAATGTCACTTAACAAACCGCTATTTATAATTTAAAAAAGGCGTGCTTTTTAAAGTTGAAAAAACCATTCCTTTAGAAAATATTCAAGATTTAACATTTATCGAAAACCCGATATTAAAATTTTTAGATTTTCATATACTAAAAATTGAAACAGCGGGACAAAGTAAGCCTCAGGGTAGCGTCATGAAGCTTATAGGCATTAAAGATTTTATTAATTTTAAGGAACAAGTACTTAATCAAAGAGGTGTTATTCAATCGAATTCCAAAAGTAATAGTCAAGCTATTTCTTCTAATAAAAAAACTAATGTTTTATTGGAAGAAATCAGAGATTTATTAAACGAAATTAAAAACAAATAATCCTTTAATCTTCAATAAATTCTTTCAAAACACCTACTACATAATCAGCCTCAGCTTTGGTGTTATAAATACTAAATGAAAACCGAATGGAAGGTTTTAGCAAATCTTCATCACATAAAATTTCGGTTAAAACATGTGAATTTTTGTTACTTCCGCTTTGGCAAGCGCTTCCTTTAGAACATGCAATACCTTTTAAATCTAATTGAAATAATAACATAGCCGCTTTTTTAGGCGGTATGGGTAAGCATGCATTTACCAATGTGTATGTGCTTTTATTTATATCGCCAGAGTTCCCATTGAAAGTTACTGCAGGAATTTCTTTTTTAATAGTATCAATAAAATACTGTTTTATGTTTTTAACATAATTATATTCTTCTTCAAAATTATCATTAGCGAATTTTAAAGCTATTTCTGTACCAACGATATTATGAACACTTTCGGTTCCGGCACGAAGACCTCGCTCCTGCTCGCCTCCAAAAATTAAAGGTTTTAAACCAGAGTTTTTTCTAATAAAGGCGAAACCTACACCTTTTGGTCCGTGGAATTTATGAGCAGCTGCGGCTAAAAAATCAACCTCAACATCTTGCAAATCTATTTTGTAATGCCCTACAGATTGTACCGAATCGCTGTGAAACAATGCATTATTTGTTTTACACAAACTAGCAACGCGTTTTATATCTAAAATGTTACCAACCTCATTATTTACATGCATTAAACTCACCAAAGTTTTATCTTCAGTTTCTAAAAGCGTTTCTAATTTTGAATAATCAACATCGCCATTAACATCTAAATTAACGTAACTCACACGAAGCTTGTATTCATTTTCTAACTGATGAATGGTATGCAAAACGGCATGGTGTTCTATTTTAGAAGTTACAATATGCTTAATTTCAAGATCTCTTACAGCGCTACGTAATACTAAATTATCAGCTTCTGTACCACCAGAAGTAAAAACAATTTCGCCTGCAGAAACGTTTAAACAACTTGCAATAGCTTTTCTAGATTTCTCGATTAGCGACTTTGCAGATCTACCAATGCTATGCGAGGATGAAGCATTACCGTAATTATTTTTCATCACATCGGTTATTGCTGTAATTACTTCGTCACGAATTTGAGTTGTGGCGGCGTTATCAAAATATATAGTCTTCATAAAATGAGTATTTAGTTTTGCGAAAGTAAAAAAGTAACATCGCAAATAAATAATTAAATGGTCTTATTGAGCTTCAAAAATACTTGAAATAAAATTATTATCAATATGATGCGTTATAAATAACAATTCTATTATTTTTGTCCTAAAACCCAAATACAATGCGTAAGTCTTTCTTTGTTATTTTATCATTTTTAATTATTGGTTTTTATTCCTGTGATGATGGTGATATTATTACTGTTGAACTTGAATTTGGAGAAACTTTTGAAGCTTGTGAAGGTGTTTCAAGCTTAGTTTTTTATCAAACAAAATCAGATCCTTCCGAATCTTTATCATTAATTATTTCTGGACTTACTATTGAGGATATTCTTCAAGTGGATGAAAATAATATATATGAAAATCCTATTACTATAAGTGGTACAAATCCTTTTAATTATAGAACTTATAATAATACGACCTTACCTACTGATTTATTTTGTACCGATATTCCAAACTCAGAAGTCATTTTGATTGAAGATATTGAAGCTACGAGTGGAACTGCGGATATAAAAACAATTTTAACAGAGGACGATAACGATGGTGTACCAAATCAATTAGAAAGCACAAATGGTATTAATCCTATAGCAGACAATGATAACGATGGTGTTTTAAATTATTTAGACGACGCTATTGATGATAGCAGTATTGGAGACATAAATGGTACCATTGAAGATGGTTTTGATACTGATGGTGACGGTTTACCTAACTATATAGATATGGATGATGATGGTGATAATGTATTAACCAAAGATGAAAACCCAGACCCAAATGGTGATGGGGATTTAAGTGATGCCCAAGATACTGATAACGACGGCATACCTGATTATTTAGATGATGATGATGATGGTGATGATACATTAACCAGAGATGAAGAAAAAGGCACTCAAGATCAAAACTTAGGTAACGATATTACAAATGGTGATGTTGGTCCAGATTATTTAAATCCTGATGTTGATGATAAATTACCAGCTATTGCATTTAGAGAACATACTATTAATAGAACTTTTACAGTCACACTTATAATTTATGACATTGATTTAAATGTATTATCTCTGGGCAAACTAGATTTTGGAATTCTAGAACCTGCATATATTCCTACAGAATATAAAACTAGAAAAATAACTCCAGACTTTAATTAATTAGCAACATTCTGATAAATGTAAACCTCGGTAGCTCCTAATCCATATTTTTGATAATTAGCATCGTAGTACTTCACATTATTGTAGCGTCCAAATAGATATTCTAATTCTAATTTAAGCACACCTTCTCCTATACCATGAATAAAAACTACTTTTTGCATACGCTTAGATATGGCAAAATCTAATTGACGTTTTGCGGTATCTAATTGAAGTGTTAACATATCATGATTACTCATACCTCTAGGAGATTTTACCAGTTGATTAATATGCAAATCTACTTCTAGTGTAGGTTCATATCTATCTTTAGGTTTAACTCGATTTTGTTGCTTGCGTTTGGGTTGTTCTTTTTCTGAAATAATACTACTAATATCAGAATTGGCAAATAAATCAGTATTTAATACCTTTTTAGATTTTTGAATTATGAGTTCATCAGATTCGAAATCTAATAAAAAACCATCTTCCGTTTCAATAGAAATTGAATTTCCAACGATGTCTTTTACAACCCCAGATAAATTCTCATCTAAAACCATTACATAATCACCAACTTTAAAAGTCATAAATCAATTATTTTCTTGAATATTAGAATCTTCTTCATTGTCATTTTTACTGGGAATGGTTTTAGAAATTCTATATATACCAATCATTAATAAAACAATACCACCTATTAAAATGTATTGATTTTGCTGCGCTTCAGCCTTAGAATATATGGCTACTGTCGCTCCAATTACTATTAGAATATAGTTTAAATATTTCATTAGGTTATCTTAAAAATCAAACCACTAAATTACATTAAAAATCAGTATATATTTAAACTAACCCATCAAACTTAAAGTAAGTTTTTTTCTGAAACACCATACACATTGGTATAAAATATTATTTTTATTTAAAACATAATTATATTTTAGCAGTATAATTACACTTTTATATATGCAGACAGCAGAAGAATTTATGTTACCATGCTTAAATAAAAAGCTTTTTGGAATAGATTGTATGGGTTGTGGTATGCAACGCTCGGTAGCGCTTATTTTTCAAGGTGAGTTTACTGCTGCATTTAATATGTATCCTGCTATTTATACCCTTATTTTGCTTTTTGCAGTAATCGCTATAAATACATTCGTGAATTTTAAATATTCTAGCAAAATAATTCTTATTTTGGCAGTCTTAAATGGCATAATTATAATTAGTAGTTTTATACTAAAAACTTTTTTTAACCAATAAAAACAATATTATGGAACAACAAAAATTACCTAATGCAACACTTATTTTAGTATTTGGAATCTTATCTATTGTGGGCTGCTGCTTTTGGGGTATAGGTCTTATATTAGCAATTGTAGCGCTAGTTTTAGCTGCAAAAGCCAGTAAGCTTTATGCTGAAAATCCAGATGGATATACCGGTTTTCAAAATGTGAAAACTGGAAAAATTTTAGCAATAATTGGGCTTATTCTAAGTGCATTATATTTACTATTAATTATTTGGGCTGTATTAACATTTGGTTGGGAATCTATGAACGATCAACAGTTAATGCAAGAAAGAATTCAAGAAATGATGGGGCAATAACCACGCATTAAAACATAAAAAAGCGACCAATTGGTCGCTTTTTTTTGTTTTAAATTAATAACTACTTTTCAAATTATTTT